>JBOHST010000019.1:0-4708 GCA_050733375.1 Gemmatimonadales bacterium | reverse complement strand
GTGGGGCACGTTCATCCAGCAACGCATAGGTGAATTGCTTCCCACGACGGGGTCCGCTACACACAAGCCCGTCCAGTTCAGCCCGCATCATGAGATAGCCCATGCGCAACTCGCCAGCCGTCGCAATGCCGGCTTTCTGAAGCACCGATCGCAGGTCGTCACGCGTACGGTGTTGACCGCCTTGTAATGCTTTAACCAGCGCGGCGTTGCTACGTTTGAAGATGGCAGTGTCCAATTCCAGCTTGCGATACATGTGGGCATTGATCGCATGCACACGCGGTGCCGTGAGGGCCAGCATCCAGCGGATATCGACTGGTGTGACAAAGTGCCAGGTGGGCCGCATCAGATGCGTGCGCAGCACCGCCCCCGTCGTGAATGCTGTTTCGATGTCGTCGTCCGTCGCACCTCGTAGGCGCAGTCCCAGGGACCATTTCGCACCGGCATAGTCCTGGGCTTGAACGGCGCCCAGCCACTGCACCACGTCACTCGGCCTTCTGAGGGCCGCGTCGGTCATGCATTGGTTGCGGAGTCGCTGGCGCGCAATGTCTCGGCGTGTCATTGCCGCAAGCGACACGAGGGGGCGCCCCTACGCGTGTGGCGCCCAGATGGTCTCGCCGGGCGAGTACCGTACGCACGGATCGAAGCGCCCGGGCGACTCGACGTAACGCATCGCCTGCGTGTACCCGATCTCCGAGGTGAAGTAGCCGAGCAGGGTGAGCTCCTTCATCATGCGGAAATAGTGGGCGGGCGCGTCGGCGACACGGGCATCCATATGGGCTTTCTGCTCGCGGTCGAGCTGCTCGAGCAGCGCCAGTCGCTGCGCTGGGCTCGCCTCCATGAACGAAGCGTTGTGCATCGTTTGGCACGCCGCGTCGAGTTTCCGCATGCCGTCGCGGAAGATTTGCTGATCGCGCTCGTCGTAGGTGTCGGTGACCATCAACGCCATGAATGCGCCGACCTTGGCCGCCTTCGCCCCCGGGGTCTTCGTCTCGGGGAGGATCGTCTCGGCCACCTCGTCGAGGAAGCCGACGTCCGCGGTGGTGAAGGTCCCGACCCCGGCGCCCGATGCGGAGCCGCGCGGTCGCCGCTCGCACGCGGTGAGCAACGCGCTACCGCCCACGAACGCGATTCCGCCGAGCAGGGCGCTCACGCGCCGGATCGCCTCGCGGCGATCGATCAAGCCGGCCTGTTCCGTTTCCGACATGGTCTCTCCGGCGACGCGCGGGTTAGAGATTGCGGCGCTTGAGCTCGTTCACGGCGAAGTCCGCCGCGCGCGCCGTGAGCGCCATATAGGTGAGCGAAGGATTCTGACACGCGGCCGATGTCATGCAGGCGCCGTCGGTGACGAAGACGTTCGGCGCGTCCCACACCTGATTGTGCGCGTTGAGCGCCGACGTCTTCGGGTCGCGGCCCATCCGCGCCGTGCCCATTTCGTGGATCCCCATCCCGGGGAAGTAGGTGTGGTCGAAGGTCCGGACGCCCTTGACCCCGGTCGCCTCGAGCATCTCCGCCATATCGTTCATCATGTCCTGTCGCATCAGGCGCTCGTTCTCGCCGGTGGCGCAGTCGATCGACAACACGGGCAGCCCCCATTTGTCCTTCTTGGTTGCGTCGAGCGATATGCGGTTCGCAGGGTTGGGAACCATTTCGCCGAATGCGGTCGCGCCGATCGTCCACTGCCCTGGTTGGGCCATCGCGTCCTTGAACGCACCGCCCACACCCAGCTCGGCCACCGCGCGCGACCACCCCTGACGCCCCGCGCTTCCCTGGTAGCCAAAGCCGCGCAGGTATTGCCGCTTGTCGCCGAACAGGTTTCGATAGCGCGGGATGTAGAATCCCGTGGGCCGCCGCCCGTAGGTGGACTTGTCGTCGAGCCCCTCGAGCGTCCCTTCCGCGCCGCAGCGGAAGTGGTGGTCCATGAGGTTGTGCCCCAGGGCACCGGAGCTGCTCCCCAGCCCCTCGGGCCACACACCCGTCGCGGATCGCATCAGGAGCCACGTCGTGTTCAACGCCGAAGCACACAGGAAGATGACTCGCGCCGTGTAGTCGGTGGTCTGCTCCGTGACGGCATCGAGCACCCGGACGCCGGTGGCGCGCTTGCGGTCGCGGTCGTACAGGACCTCCGTGACGATCGCGAACGGCTTGAGCGTCAGCCGTCCGGTGGCGACCGCCGCCGGCAGCGTGGAGGATTGCGTACTGAAGTAGGCGCCGTACGGGCACCCCAGCGAACACGCGTTCCGGTACTGGCAGGGAGCTCGTCCCGGCAGCTCCCGCGTGATGTTTGCCGTGCGGCCCGGGATGATGCGCCGTCGACCGCGGAACCGCCGCGCGAGCCGCTTGGCGATCGTCTCCTCGCCGCAGTTGAGCGGCATCGGCGGCTGGAACTGTCCGTCCGGGAGCTGTGCCAGCCCCTCCCTCGAGCCCGAGATGCCCGCGTGCCGCTCCACGTAGTCGTACCAGGGAGCGAGATCCGCGTAGCGGATCGGCCAGTCGACCGCGAGCCCGTCCCTCGCATTCGCCTCGAAATCGAAGTCGCTCCAGCGGTAGCTCTGGCGCCCCCACATGAGCGAGCGGCCGCCCACGTGGTAGCCGCGGTACCAGTCGAAGCGCTTCACCTCGGTGTAGGGCGAATCAGCATCCGAAGCCCACCAGTCCAGGTTTTTTTCGTTGAGCGGGTAGTCCCGCTTCAGCACCGGATACGCCCGCTCCATCGCTTGGGTGCGTCCACCGCGATGGGGATACTCCCACGGCGCTTTGGTCGCATTGACGTAGTCCTTGATGTGCTCGACGTTCTTGCCGCGCTCGAGCAGCAGGACGCGAAGTCCCTTCTCGGTCAGCTCCTTCGCGGCCCACCCACCGGAGATTCCGGATCCCACCACGATTGCGTCATAGCTCTGAGACTGCACGGTTGCCTCCGAGATTGTCAGGGACCGCGTGGACGGGCGCCATAACTTTGCCTTGAGGTTGCCTGCGGCGCTACGGGCCAAGGTCGACGACCCGCTGTTCCACGACGGTACGCAGCCGGTCGCGTGCGCTGACCCGTGTGAGAAATCCCCGATAACCCTCCAGCGCTTCTTCGCGCTTGCCCTGGAGCTCCGCCACGTATCCCAACAAGTAGTGGGGAGTGGCGTAAAACGGTTCGAGGTCGGCGGCGCGGTGCAGGTGGAGCACGGCGTCATCCAAGCTGCCGGTCTGAGCGAGCAGCAGCGCGTACGCGGCGCGTGGCGGCGCCTCGGCTGGCGCCACCTGAACGGCAAGATCCCATTCCGCCAGGGCCGTCGCGGTGTCGCCCTTGAGGAGGCTCAGGATGGCCAGCCGGACGTGCGCGGGCGCGTACGTCAGGTCCTCCACGAGTGCCCGCCCGTAGGCCTCGCGCGCCGCCGCCGTGTCCCCAGCGGCCTCATGGATCATTCCGATCGAGTGTTCAAACAGCTCCCGGGACACGTACACCGGCATGAGCCGAACGGTGTCTCGTTGCCGCAGCTCGCTCAATGCCTGTTGCATTTCCACGAGGGCGCTGTCGTAGGACCCGATGGCAAAGAAGATCCGGGCGCGCTCCGTCCGGATTTGGGCCTTTTCTCGGGATTGCGACAGCAACTGCCGGTAGAGATCGAGCGCCTCGTCAAAACTGCGTCGGCTAGCCGCGAGCGCGGCCCTCACCGGGAGGCTCGCTCCCGATCGGAGGTATTGGTTCACCAGGAACTCGAGGTCGGATTCGTCGGTTGGATCGAGCGGCCGCTCCCCGGCGCGACGCAGCTGCTGCTTGTAGACCGCGACGATATAACCCGCGAGCAAGCGCCCGTCCAAGTCCCGGAGGAAGAACGGGTTGAGGCGCTGGGCCTGATATTCCAACGAATCGAGCTGCTGCGCTTCCTTGGAATTGATCACCGACCTGGCCCCCTGGATGTATCCGATCAAGAGACGCTCCTGAGCCAGGAGGCCCGCCACGCGCCGTGCGTAGTAGGCTTCCGGCCAGCTAGGTTCGAGCCGGGATGCCCAGTAGAACGCCGTCGCGGCAGCCCAGGGGTCGCGCTTCAGGAAAGCCACGCCGGCGCCATAGTAGGCGCGCGCGTCGTTGGTATCGGCTCCGGCGGCTAGACGCGGCCGTGTGGGAGGGTTGCGGAACTGGGCCGCGACGGTTGGGCAGGGAGCGCCGCCGAGCAGCGCGACGATAGCGAGGACAGCGCCGGTGAATCGCATGCGCCCGCTCCTCTCGGATTGCTCCATCCCCCTTCCATGGGATTCAACGCTCCCCATCGCTCCACCCCATGATGAACATCGGAAGACCCTCGAAGGCCCGATACATCGGACGGAGTCGGTCCGCATTGTAGTGCTGCTCGACGTTCACGATTTTCTTGGTGGCCGCGACGGTTTCGAGGGGAACACTGTCGTAACACCCCTTGCGCAACGCGACCAGCCGGCCGTGGCGTCCGGCTTGCACCAGGTCGAGCGCGTGGTTGCCAAACGCCATACCCACGATCGAGTCCACCCCATCCGGGTCACCCGACCGCACGAGGTACCCGAGTCGTTGATTGACGACGCCGATGGTCTTGCCGTTGTTGAACTGCGGCGACAGCTGCTGCAGCCGCGCCGAGATGAGGTCTCCAATACCGCCCAGCTTCCGGTGCCCGAACTGGTCCTCCGCTCGGCCCTCGAACGTCATCTGGTCCTGATCCAGCAATCGCGCCCCTTCGGAGACGAGCACCAC
>JBOHST010000018.1:0-9904 GCA_050733375.1 Gemmatimonadales bacterium | reverse complement strand
GGGATTTGCCGCGTTCGGCCAGTCGCACATTCGAGGTGCAACGCGTGCCCCGCTCGGGCGCGCACCGCGATGGTCTGGTCCATCACCCCACAGCGCACGCCTACGTGCTCGTGCTCAGCGCGATAGGCGATGTTCACGAGGTCGGCCGACGAGAGGCGCGTCGCGGCGAGGGCGGCGAGCGCCCGGGCGGCGGACACCGTGAGCGCCGCCGAGGAAGCGAGCCCCGCGCCCACCGGCACGTCGCTCGCCAGCGTCACCCTCGCCCCCGGAGGCGCAGCAGCGTGCGCGGCGAGCTCGCGCATCACCCCCACCACATATGCCGCCCACCCGGAGGGAACCGCGCCGTCCCAACGCACCCGCTGCACAATGCCATCACGCAGCGAGACGAGATCGAGCCAGCCGGGCTCGCCGGGGCCGACCGCGGCGGTGGTGCGCGTCGTGGTGGCCAGCGGCAGGACCGCACCGCCGTTGTAGTCGGTGTGCTCGCCGATCAGGTTCACGCGTCCCGGCGCGCTCACAGCACGCGTCGGCGCGGCGCCGAAGGCGGCATGAAATAGGGCTATCGCTTGCGCTCGCATACGTTTGACAAGGGTTGGGGCGAATGGTACCGTATGCCTGCCGGTTGCACCATCTCCACTAAATCTCGCTCGCGGGGTCGCACAGATGCGGCGTCTTGCGTTGTTTGCTGGCCGCCGCTACCAGCCCTCAGGGATTCGGCGTGTACGAGCACGGCGTCGCGACGTACGGCGTCCCGCAACTCACCAGACTCCCCTGACCCGAACCGCGCTGTGGGTGTGGGGTAACGAGGACGGCACCCGACCCCGGTCGGGTGCCGTCGCGTAATGCGCCTCGTCCCCTTCCTCGCGCTCGTTGCCGCCGCCATGCTCGCGCGGCCGATCCGGCTCGCCGCGCAGGCGGTCGAGCGGACCGATACGCCGCGACGCGGTGCACTGCGGGTCAGCTTCGACCCGCGGATCGAAGCCTGGGAGCAGGTCTACACGCCTGGCGGCCGGAAAGGTCTCGGCGCCGGGTTCGGCGGCGATTCCGTGAGCCAGGCGCTCCCGTCGGTGGTGCGGTTGCAACAGGACGTGCGCGCCGCCACGGGACTTGCCGGCTATCTCGCGACCCTCGGGCACGAGCTGCTCGCCGTGCGCGCCGAGCGCCGCGTCATGCCGATCCGGTTCGAGTACGGGGTCACGAGTCGACTTTCATTCGGCGTCACGATCCCGATCGTGCGCGTGCAGGTACGGGAGCTGTTTCAGGCGCGCCCGCCAGGCTCGAATCTGGGCGCGCTGTCCCACCTCGCGGCCGATTCCGCGCGCTACACCACCTTCTTCAATCACCTGGACGCCGCGCTGGCTCAGCTCGGCGACAGCATCGCCGCGGGCGCCTACGGCTGCCCCGCCGGCCCGGACTGTCTTCGGGCCCAGGCCCTGCTCGCCCAAGGGCAATCGCTCCGGGTTGCTCTGGGTCGCGCCGTCTACGGCGTTCCGGATTCCGCGGCGCTGTACCTGCCGCTCGCCGGCTCGGACGCCGGCCTGGGCATCACTGCCATCGTGACGGCGCTCGAGCGCGCGCTCGTCGACACGTTCCGCGTCACGCCGTTCTCGCAGGAAACGTTCCTGCTCCCGGGAATCCCCGTGCATGGCGCCGCGGCCAGCGGACTGCTGGCGAACCGGCTGAGCGCTAATGGACTCGCTCCATTTCGTGACACGCGGCGTCGCTTGCGGTTTTTCCCGGGCGACATCGAGCTCGCCACCACCTATCGGCTATTGGCGGGACGCGATTACGCCGCCGCGGCGACGCTGGTCGTGCGCCTGCCCACCGGCCACCAGGATTCGCCCAACGACCTGTTCGACGTGGCCACCGGCGACCACCAGATCGACCTCGAGGGCCGGCTCACACAGGAGGTCACCATTGGGGGCCGGCTATGGCTGAATGTGTCGCTCCGCGGGGGACGCCAGCTCGCGGGGGAGCGCGAGCGTCGCGTGGGTGCGGCCGACCAGCTGCTCCTGCCGATCGGGGCATTGGCTCGACTACGTTGGGATCCGGGCGACTACGCGGTAGTAGACGTCGCCCCGATGTACCGGTTCTCGCGGACGTTCGCCGTCGGGTTGACGGCCGGCTATTACACTCAGGGGCGCGATCGTTACGCGTTTCTTTCGCCCCAGGATTCGACGTCGCTGGCCACGCGCCTCGGCGGGCCGGTCAGTGCCGGGGTGCTTGATGCGGGCACGGCCCAGCGACATGCCCGACTGGGTCTCGCGATGAGCTACGTCGGACCCACCCTCGAAGGAGGCTTTTCGGTGGAACGGACGGTCAGCGGCGCGGGCGGCCCGGCGCCGGTCGCGACGATGTTTCGGGTCGTGATGCGGCAGACGATCCAGCTGTTCTGAGCAGATCTTCCGCGTGGCGCTGGGCAGTTGCCGAGTCCTGATCGCCCAGCATGCGGGCCACTTCACGCGTGCGCTCCGCCGCTTCGACCACCCGCACGTCGCTCGTTGCCACTCCCCCCTTTGCCCCCTTCGCGACCACGAGGTGACGATCGGCGTGGGCGGCGATTTGCGGCAGGTGGGTAATGACGAGCACCTGACGACCGGCCTCCCCACCGCCGTGCGCGACTTCGGAGAGCGCGGCCCCGACCCGCGCCGCGACCTCGCCGCCGATTCCCTGATCCACCTCGTCGAACACCAGCGTCGGCAGCACATCATGACGCGCCAGCACGGTTTTCAGCGCCAGCATCACCCGGGAGAGCTCGCCGCCCGACGCCACGCGCGCGAGCGGGCGTGCGTCCATCCCCTCGTTCAGTCGCACCAGGAACGTCACGGCCTCCGCCCCGTCGGCGCGCGGCGCAGCGTGTGGCGTCAGTGCCGCGGCGAAGCGTCCCCCCGGCATGCCGAGCGCCGGGAGCATGCCGTCCACCGCGCCGGCGAGCCGGTCAGCGCCCTCCGCACGCCTGGCGGTCAACGCCGCACACGCGCGGGCGAGTTCTTCCGCCGCCGCCGCGCGCTGCGCGGCGAGGTCGCGCAGGTCGAGATCGGCGCTGTCGAGCAGATCGAGGTCGTGTGCGGCGGCGTCCCGCGCGGCCAGCACATCGGGGATGGTCGGGCCATACTTGTGGAGCAGTTTGAACAACGCGTCGCGGCGCCGCTCGATGTCCTCGAGACGGGCGGGGTCGGCATCGATGCCCGCGGCGAACTCGCGCGCGATTCCCGTGAGCTCGTCGATATTGGCGAACGCCGCATCGAGCAACTCGCGCCACCTGGCGGTGGCCGGGTCAAGTCGCTCGAGTGCGGCCAGGAGCTTGGTCGCGCGAACCAGCCCGCTCGCGTCCATCGTTTGCTCGAGCTCGCGCGCCAGCCGCCCCAGCTCGTCGGCATGGGTGAGGCGGCGTGACTCGCGCTCCAACGCCTCATCCTCGCCCACCTTGGGCGTGGCGCGAGAGATTTCGTCGACGACATGCCGGAGATAGTCGGCCTTGCGACGCACGGCGTCCTGTCGGGCCAGCAGCTCGGCTTCGCGGCTCTCGAGCGCCTTGAGCCGACCATGCGTGTCGCGCACCGCGACGCGCTCGACCTCGGCCTCGGTGTACGCGTCCAACAAATCGCGCTGTGTCTCCGGGGACAGCAATGACTGAGTCTCGTGCTGGCCATGCAGGTCCGCGAGCAGCACGCCGATCTGAGCCAGCACGCCGACCGTCGTCGGGCTGCCGTTCACCCAGGCGCGGGATCTCCCTTCCCCGGCTATCTCCCGCTTGAGCACGAGCGTGCCGTGCTCCAATTCCACCCCCAGCGCCGTCAACGACGGGACAGATCGCGCTAGCACAGCGGCAGATAGCTCGAACGCCCCTTCGATGATCGTCTTCTTGGCTCCCGGCCGGACGACGTCCGCCGAGGCGCGTTCGCCCAGCAACAACGCCAGGGCGTCTACCAGCATCGACTTGCCCGCACCGGTTTCCCCGGTGAGGACGTTCAGGCCGTGTCCCAGCGGCAGCGTGACGTCGGCGATGACGGCAAGGTCGCGGACGCGCAGCTCCGTCAGCACCTATTTGCGCTCGCGGTCGGAGAGGTCGCCCCAATTCAGCTTGCGGCGCAAGCGCGCGAAGAACCCCTCCGGACCCATGCGACCGAGCAGCACCGGTCGCTCGGCACGACGGATCAACAACCGTTCGCCGGAATGCAGGGTCTGGCTCACCTGACCATCAAGGGAGAGCACAATCTCCTCGGTGTCTGACCAGGGTGGGATCGGCTCGATCATGAGCGCGGCGCTGGAGGGCAACACCAGGGGGCGCACGGCGAGCGTGTGGGGGCAGATCGCAGTCACAGCGATTGCATCGACGCCGGGCACAACGATCGGGCCGCCGGCCGACAGCGAGTAGGCAGTCGAGCCGGTGGGCGTGGCGATGATGATCCCATCGGCGCTGTAGGCACCGACCTCTTCCCCATCCACCGAGACCCGAAACCGCAGCACGCGGGCCACGCCGCCCTTGTGGACCACGACGTCGTTCAGGGCGATTGGCTGCGGGCGCTTGGCGCCCTGCCGGTCCTCGACGGTGGCAGCGAGAGCAAGGCGCGGTTCGATGGTATAGGCCTTGCGCGCCGTCGCATCGAGCACCCAATCGAGGTTTCGGGACGCGGCCGTGGTCAGGAAACCGACTCGACCTACGTTGACGCCGATGACCGGGGTCGCCGCCCCGTCCAGCAGGCGAGCGCCGCGCAGCAGCGTGCCATCGCCGCCGAACGTCAACAGGCAATCGAGCGGGGTCGACGTCCCGAACACCGGCGGACGCGGGTCTGGCCAGTAGCCGAGCAGGCGCTCCTCGGTGAAGAGCGTGAACCCCAATCGAGGAGCATCCGCGGCGCACCGCGCGAGGAGGCTCGGAAGATCGTTGTAGGTGGGGTTGCCGACGACCCCGACGATCATCGAGGCGCGAGGCTCTCTTCGGCGGCAAACAGGCGGATGCGGGCGGCCAGACCCGCGCCGGTCAGGCCTACCTCCTCGAGCTGTCTGGCGCGCGGGGCGTGCTCGTACGTGCAATCGGGGACGCCGAGCGGCACTACGCGTACATCGGGGGCGGTGGTCTGCATGTGCCCGGCGAGCGTCGCACCGAAGCCGTTGACGACCGACCCGTCCTCCACGGTGACGAACAGCTTGTGATCGCGCGCCAGGGCCTCGAGCATGGTGTGGTCCATCGGCTTCAGGAAGCGGCAATTCACCACCGTCACGTCGAAGCCGTCCGCTGCCAGCAGCTCGGCCGCTTCGCGGGCCGGGCGACACATCACCCCCACCGCCAGCAAGGCGCACTCGCGACCGCGGCGCAGGATTTCCCACGAGCCGTATGAGACGGGGGCTACTTCCGCCGCCAGGGGCGCCTCACCCGGAGCTTTGTCCCGCGGGTAGCGCAACGAGAACGGCCCCGCGTCGTGCAGCAGCGCGCAGCGCAACAATCCAATCAGCTCCGCGCCATCCTTCGGGGCGGTCACCGTCATGTGCGGCAGGGCCAGCAGGTAGGGAATGTCGTACAGGCCCATATGCGTTTGGCCGTCTTCGCCCACCATTCCCGCGCGATCCAAGCAGAAGATGACCGGCAGCCGCTGGATCGCGACGTCGTGGATGATGCTGTCGTAGGCGCGCTGCAGGAACGTGGAATAGATCGCCACGATCGGGCGCACCCCCTGCGTCGCGAGTCCCGCCGCGAACGTGACCGCGTGGCCCTCGGCGATGCCGACGTCGAAGAACCGGGTCGGCCACTTCTTCTGGAAGATGTTGGTTCCGGTTCCCGACGGCATCGCGGCCGTTATCGCCACGAAATTCGGGTATTCCCCGGCCAGCTGGGTGATCGCTTCGCCGAACACCCGGGTCCACTGCGGCGCGCCCGCGGCCACCGGCTTGAGCACCCCGGTCACCGGGTCGTACGGCGCCCGGGCGTGGTATTTCTCGAGATCCGGCTCCGGCAGCGGGAACCCTTTCCCCTTCTGGGTCAGCACGTGGATCAGGCGCGGCCCTTTCAGTCCACGCACGATCGTCAGGGTAGCGACGAGCTGCGAAATATCGTGTCCGTCGATCGGGCCGAAGTACCGGAAGCCCACCTCCTCGAACCACATCCCGGGCGACCAGAGGTTCTTCACGCTTTCTTCGACCGTCTTGGCAAACTCGATGAGCCGAGGGCCGCCGACGAGGTGCGAGGTCTTTTCGATCACGTGCTTCACCCGTTCACGCCACCGCACGGTGATCGGGCTGGCAATGATCGAGCCGAGATACTTGCTGATGGCCCCGACGTTGGGCGCGATGGACATGCCGTTGTCGTTCAGCACGACGATAAGGTCGCGGTCGGAGTGCCCGGCGTTGTTCATCGCCTCGTAGGGCAGGCCGCACGTCATCGCGCCGTCCCCCACTACGGCGACGACCTGGAAGGCGGCGCCCGTGAGATCGCGCGCGGCCGCCATTCCGAGCGACGCCGACAACGCGGTTCCGGCATGCCCGGCACCGAATTGATCGTGCGGGCTCTCCGTGCGTCGCAAGAACCCGGAGAGCCCACCGGCCTGTCGCAACGTAGGGAGCCGGTCGTTGCGACCGGTGAGGATCTTCCACGGATAACCCTGGTGGCCCACGTCCCAGACGATCTTGTCGCGCGGGGAATCAAACACGTGGCACAGGGCGATGGTCAGCTCGACCACGCCGAGTCCGGCTCCGATGTGGCCGCCGGTCTGCGACACCACTTCGATGAGCCGCTGGCGCACCTCGTCGGCGAGGGGCTGCAGCTGCTCCCGGGGCAGGAGTTTGACGTCAGCGGGCGAGCGGATACCGTCGAGTAGGGCCATCAGTTCGTTCGGGTCACGATGTAGTGAGCCAGCGCTACCAGCGTAGGGGAAACTAATGCCGCCTGGCGCAGGCGGTCCACCGCCTGGGCCGCAAGCCGCTCCGCCTCTGCGCGGGCCGCGCCCACGCCCAACACCGAAACGAACGTGGACTTGGCAAGGGCCGCGTCCCGACCGGCCGTCTTGCCAAGCTGGGCCGAGGTCGCCGTGGCGTCGAGCACATCGTCGGCGATCTGGAACGCAAGTCCGATGGCTTCGCCATAGGCTCGCAGCGCGGCCACATGATCGTGCGGGGCGTCACCGCCCGCGGCCAGGCCGCCGATAACGCAGGCGGCGGCGATCAGGGCACCCGTCTTGCGCTGGTGCACCTCCCGGAGCGCTTCGATAGAGATGGCGCGCCCCTCCGCCTCGAGATCCAACACCTGTCCCCCGATCATCCCGCCCGCGCCGGCGGCGCGGAACAGCTCGAGTGCGATGGCGCGCCGCCGCTCCGGCTCCGCTTCGAGCGCATCGAGTCCGGAGCCGAGCACGCGCGCGGCGAGTCCTACCATGTGGAAGCCCGCGCTGGTGGCGGCGCGCACGTCAAAGGCGCGATGCACGGTAGGCCGTCCGCGTCGGAGGTCATCGTTATCCATGCACGGGAGGTCGTCGTGAACGAGCGAGTAGGCGTGCACCACTTCCACCGCCGCAGCCAGCTCGGCGACCCCTGGAGCGGTCCCGTCACCGCCCAGCGCTTCACAGGAGGCGAAGACGAGCGTCGGCCGCAGTCGCTTGCCCTCGCTCAACGCGCTGTAGCGCACAGCGGCGGGGACCGGCGCGGGCCAGAACGCCGACGCGCGCTCGCTCCAGCGCTGTAGCACGGCGTCCACCCGCGTGCGGGTGTCGGTGAGATACACTTCCAGGGCGCGGTCAGCGGTCGACGTCTTCAAGCCGCAGCTTCCCCGCTTGATCGGCCAACACCTGTCGGACGCGGACCTCGGCGGCACTCAACCGCTCACGGGCCGCTCGCAGCCGCTCCACCCCCTCCTCGAACAACCGTAGCGCCTCGTCGAGGTCCAGCTCCTCGGCTTCGAGCCGCCGTACAATCTGCTCCAGTCGTTCGAGATCCTGTGCGAAGCCGCCGGTCTCCGCCGCCATCAGGTACCGCCCACGCGCGCCGCGACCTCGCCGTCTTGCACCTGGAGTCGGAAGGCCAGGCCCGGCGCAAACTGAACGATCCGCCGGAGCACGCGCCCGTTGGCGTCCCGGGCCACCGCGTAGCCGCGCGCCAGCACCTTCAAAGGAGACAGCGCATCAAGGCGGGCGCCGGTTGCCGCGAGCCGCGCCCCGCACCGCTCCATGGTGCGCGTCATGTCGATCGCCAGCCGGTCCCCCGCGCGCGCCAACCGCTCGCCGGCGTGGCGCGTTGGAGCAACGAGGGCCCGCGCGAGAGCTCCCCCCAGCCGGTCGAGCTGGGCGAGGAGCTCGACGCGGTCCGGTGTCGCCGCTTCCGCCGCTGCTGACGGCGTGGGAGCCCGCAGATCGGCGACCAGATCGCACAAGGTGACGTCGGTTTCGTGCCCTACGGCTGAAATGACCGGCACGGGAGCCGCGGCGACCGCCCGTGCTACCCGTTCGCTATTGAACGTCCAGAGGTCTTCCTTCGAGCCACCTCCCCGCCCCACAATAGCGACGTCCAGACGGGGAATCCGCCCGAGCAGCGCCAGGGCGGCGCACACTTCGCGGTCGGCACCCTCCCCTTGCACCCGTGTGGGGATGAGCAGGATCTCGACCCAGGGCCAGCGCCGGGCCATCACCGCGACGATATCCCGAAGCGCCGCGCCATCGGGGCTCGTCACCACGGCGAGGCGGCGGGGGAACACAGGCAGCGGTCGCTTGCGCGCGGGATCGAGCAGCCCATCGCGCAGCAGCGCGGCCTTCGCTTTCTCGAACGCGACCTGCCACAGGCCGCCGGCTTCCGTGGACAGCAGCTGCCGGACGGTCAGCCGGAACTCGCCGCGCTCCTCCCACACCGTGGGAGTCCCGTAGACGAACACTTGCATGCCGTCGGCTGGCGGCGCGGGCAACCGCTGATTCTCGCGCGACCACATCACGCAGCGCAGCTGCGCCACCTTGTCGCGCAGGGTGAAGTACCAATGGCCGCTGCCGTAGGCTTTGAACCCCGACACTTCCCCCTTCACCCACAGCGCGGGGAGGCCCGCTTCCACAACGGCCCGAGCCCGGCGCGTGAGCTCCGCCACGGTCCATGCGCCCTCCGTGGAGAGCGCGCCGAACAGGTCTACGGACGGGCCCATTGCCGGGCCGCCTGCACCGTGTTGACGAGCAGCATTGTGATGGTCATCGGCCCGACGCCGCCCGGGACGGGCGTAATCGCCGATGCCACTTCGGCTGCCTCGGCGAACTTCACGTCGCCCACCAGGCGGTAGCCTTGTTTCGCGGTCGGATCGGAGACGCGATTGACGCCGACGTCGACCACCACCGCCCCCGGTCGGACCATGTCGCCGGTGACGAACTCCGGCTTGCCCATCGCCACGATGAGGATGTCGGCCTCGCGCGTCACGGCGCCGATATTGCGGGTGCGCGAGTGGCACACCGTCACCGTCGCATTGCCACCGGGGCCGTCCTGCAACAGCAACGCTGCCATCGGGCGTCCCACGATATTGGAGCGGCCGACGATGACGGCATGTGCGCCGGTGGTGTCCACCCCGCTGCGCAACAGCAGCTGCTGCACCCCGAACGGCGTGGCCGGGCGGAACCCGCTCGGGTCGCCGGTCGAGACCTTGCCCACGTTTTCGGGGTGGAAACCGTCCACGTCCTTGCGCGGATCGATCCGCAACAGCACCCGGTTGGCGGTGATGTGCTTGGGCAATGGCAGCTGCACGAGGATGCCGTGGATCTTGGGGTCGGCGTTCAACCGGTCCACGAGCGCCAGCAGGTCGGCTTCGCTCATGTCGGCGGACTGGCTCAGGGTTTCGTGGTGCAAGCCGGCCTCGTCGCACGCTTTCCCCTTCATGCTCACGTAAGTAGCCGAGGCGGGGTTCTCGCCCACCAGCACGGCCGCGAGGCCGGGGGTCACCCCGCGCTGC
>JBOHST010000017.1:0-14233 GCA_050733375.1 Gemmatimonadales bacterium | reverse complement strand
TTGATCACGGCGCGGGACACGCTGGTGGTGGACGAGATCCATCAGACCTCCGCGGAGCTCGAGCTCTGCCTGGCGCTCGGGAAGCGGGCCCGGTGCCGCTACATCTGGCTCTCGGCGACGGTCGACCCGAGCTTCTACGAGCGCTACCTCGATTCGGCCGAGGTGCTCGAAACCAGCGCATTCGACCCGGCGCGGGCCGCGCGCGTGCGGATGGTGCCGCTGCAGCCGCTCGCCTTCCTCGACGAAAAGTTCGTGCGCCGCGTCCTGAAGGAGCGGCGCGGCGTGGCGGTGTTCGTCCCGACGCGCGCCGAGGTGGAGGAGCTGGCCGGCCGGCTGGGCGCCCAATGGCCGCGGCTCACGGCGGCGTTCTATCACGGGGGAGAGCCGATTCGGGTGATCCGGCCGTTTCTCGACGGCGAGGTGGAGCGGCCGTTTCTGCTCGCGATGACCGCGGCGGGTCAGTCGGCGCTCAACATCCGCGGGCTGGATACGGTGGTGATCTACGACGCACGCTACGCCAACGTGGTGGATCGGGGCCGCAACGTGCTCACGCGGCTGTATCTCGGGGCGAATGAGATTCTCCAGATGGCGGGGCGCGTCCACGGCCGTGTGGCGCATGGCGAGGTGTACATCCTGAGCGACCGGAACCTCGTGTTCACCGCGCTGCGACCCACGCCGCCCGAGTTCCAGCTCGCCGGCGACACCGAGCAGGTCGCCATCACCTGCGCTGCATTGGGCGTGGATGCCGCCGAGCTCGATCTGCCGGTCCCGCTCGACCGGCATGCGTATCGAGAGGCGACGCGGCTGCTCACCGAGCGCGGGCTGGTGGAGCAGGGGCGGCTCACCCGCTACGGTCGCGCCGTCGAATCGATGCCGGTCGACCGGTCGTGGGGCGAGCTGCTGGTCCACGCTCCATCAGACCTCGTGCCGGTCGTCGCGGTCGCGTCCAACATCGACTCGCTGCACCGCATGACGCGCGACACCCGGAACCTGAAAGGGCTGATCGTCTCGGGGAGCGACCACCTGACCGCCTATAACCTCTTCGCCGAAGCGGTGAACAAGCACGGCTACCTCGGCGAAGTGTATGGGCTGCCGCGGCATCTGTTCCGCGAGACGATCGACCGCTGGGCGGAGTGGCGCGGCGTGCTCATCAAGGCGCTCGAAGACGTCGCGCTCGGCACGGCGTCGGTGTATCGACAGCTCGAGCTGCCGCTCCCGGAACGGTTCTCCCTCGCCGACGAGCGGGCGCTGGCCGCGTTCCAGGACCTCGTCGCCCGCATCCAGCCGTTTGACCTGGTGATCGACGAAGAGACGGCGGACGGACGGGAGGCGCGTGTGTCGCGGAACTCCGTGTGCGGCAGCTGGGGCGCGATCGCCGGCGCGCTGCGCTATTTCGCCGACCGGTTCGGCAATCCCCGCGCGGGGATCGAGGGGACGCAGCTCCCCGAGCGGCTCGTCCAGCACTACGCGAAGCGTGGGGCTCCGGTGGTCGAGTTCGACGAGCGACGCGGCCGGGGTCGGCTCGTCGCCGTGCGCACGGTGGAGTATTTCGGGTTCCTGCTCGAGCGCGAAGTAGAGCCGTTGCCCAGTCCGTTCCCCGCGGCGCTCGCCGATGCGGCCCGTGCGGCGCTCGCCGCCGCGCTGCTCGAGGGCCGCACGCCACACCCTGATCAGCGCGCCGTGCGGCGTGCACTCGATCGCTGCGGGGAGTATTGGCGGCGATCGGGCGGAACCCTGGCGGACGCCGCGAGCGACCGCCTGGCGGCGCGGCTCGCCGCGCAGCTCGCCGGCGTGGATACCTGGGAGGCGTTCATCGGCCGGACACTGGCGCTCGACGCCGACGCGATCGTGCCGGTGGACGTCCGAGCTCGCCTCGACGCGCTGCCCGCGTCACTGCACCTCTACGGCGACCGGGTGCCGCTGGACTATGACGTGGAGCCCTCTGGTGGTGTCGTCCGGCTGCGGCTGAAAGAAGGCCAGGCGCGCCGGTTGCGGCCAGCGGATCTTCCGGCGCTGGATCGCCCGGTGCGGTTCACGGTGATTCGTGGGAAGCGTCCCGCCGTCCGGGCCGACTCGCTCGACGATATGCACCGCCAGCTTGCGGACTGGCCCCGAGCCGAGCGGACCCGTCTGGCGCGGGGGGGGCGGCGCCCCCGCCGGCGCTGAAACCTTTGTCCGGCTCAGGCGGTACAGGGTGCCGATGGATGCGGTCGGTCGCGCGGTACTGGAATCCCTCGAACAGGGAATCGCGGTGTTCGATGCCCGCGGTCGCTTGCTGTTCGCGAACCCGGTCGCCCGGCGTGCGCTCGACAGCGTGAACGGCGCCGCGCCGGACGCGCGGCGAGCGCTGCTGGCCCAGCACGGACGCGCCGTGCCGCTGCGCGACGGCGAGATGGAGCTCGGCGAAGCGGTGTTCCTCGCGGGCGACGGCGCGGCCACGCTCGCCGAGCAGGAACGCCAGGCGATCCACGGAGCCCTCGCCGCAACCGGTGGCCGGCTTGCCGAAGCCGCCCGTCGCCTCGGGATCAGTCGCACGACCCTCTGGCGCCGCCTTCGAGCCTACGGCGAGCCGCTCCATCCTGGCGCCGCTTCGTAGCCGGCTCTAGTTTCTCCGGGCGATGGCTTCCGTCGCCCCCCCCGCCCCCCCCGCCCCCCCCGCCCCCACGCCCTACATCATCGAGGAGTACGTCCGCTGGTCCGATGTGGACTTCGCGGGCATCATCTTCTACGGCTCCTATGTGCGCTTCTTCGAGATCGCGGAGACGGAGTTGTTCCGCAAGTGCGGCCTCGCGTACAAGGACGTCTTCAACCGGTACGACATCTTTCTGCCTCGCAAGGCGGTGCACAGCGAGTTCTACTATCCGCCGCGACTCGACGACCGGCTGCGCGTGGCGACATACGTGGGGAAGGTCGGCACGACCTCGATGACACTCAACTTCGACGTGCTGCGCGACGGCCCCCCAGCCCTTGCCGCGGCGGGATGGATGGTGCTGGTCTGCGTGGACCGCGCCAGGCTGCGGCCCCGCCCGCTCCCCGCGGAGCTGCTGCTGGCGCTCACCCCCCACACATTGAGTGTCGCGGACGCCCGTGCGGCGCTCGGGGTACCGAACCCCTGACCCGGGCCACGCCGGTCGTTCTGCTGGCGATCGCCTGCGGCGCGCCGACCGACCCCACCGGGACGGCGAGCGTGCGCGTGGTGCTGGCGCGGTCGCGTGATACCGTCCGCTTCGAGGTGCCAGTCGTGGCCCAACGCTGCGGGGATGGGCGCGGGGTCCTGCTGCACGGTGCGCGGGAAGGGCAAGGGGTGCTCGTCTGGCTGCGCGGCGCGTACCCCCCGGACACCGGGGCCTACCCCCTGCTGTCACGCGGCGACAGCGTCGCCCTGCGCGGGGTGATCGCCGCGGTGCGTTTCCAACTGGGCGACGTCCCGCACGGCGTGACGCTGGAGGATGGATCGGCCAACGTCACCCAGGCGACTCCGGAACTGGGGCTGCACGTCAGTGGTCTCGGGCTCGAGACAACGGTCGCGGAGCAGCGAACCGCCGAGCTCGTGCTCGAACGGGTGCCGCTGGCGCCGGACACGGTGCCGTGCCGGGTGCGGCTGTGACCGTGCGCGTCGGAATCATCGGGGCGGGGTTCGCGCGACGGGTGCAGCTACCAGGGCTGGCGCTCGTGCCGGGCGTCCGGGTCACGGCGATCGCGAGCGGGCGGCGCGCCAACGCCGAGGCAGTGGCGACCGAGTTCCAGATCCCGCGGGTGTGGGACGACGGCGTCAAGCTGGCCGCGGCGCCCGACGTCGATCTCGTGATCGTGTCCTCGACGCCCCCGACGCACGCGCGCTATGCGATCGCCGCGCTCGAGGCCGGGAAGCACGTGCTGTGCGAGAAGCCGATGGCGCTGAACGCGGTGGAGGCGGAGACGATGCTCGAGGTCGCGCGGCAGCGGCCGGGGACGGCGCTCGTCGACCATGAATTGCGATACGAGCCGAACCGGCGGGAAGTGCGGAATCTGATTCACGCGGGAACGATTGGGCGCGTCCAGCACATTGAGCTGATGCTGAAACCGTACCTGCGCGGCGACGGCCGGCCACAGACCTCCAGCGCGCCGTGGACCTGGTGGTCCGACGCCCGCCAAGGCGGGGGCATCCTCGGGGCGGTGGGGTCGCATCTGATCGACCTGTGCCGCTACTGGACCGACAGCGAGGTCGCCGAAGTGGGCGGCGGCGTCGCCACGTTCGTTCCGGAGCGCGAGGATGCGACCGGCGTGCGGCAAGCCGTCACCGCCGACGACTTCGCGAGCCTGGTGCTCCGGCTGGGGAATGGGGCCGTCGCGACGATCACGCTTTCGGCGGTGGCCCATCACGGGCCCGGGCATTTCGGACAGATCACCGGATCGCACGGGACGATCGCCCTGACGGGCGAAACCAAGCTCGAAATCGGGCGGCCGGGTGAGCCACTGCGGGACGTCAGTGTGACGGACGAATTGTGGGAGAAAACCATAGTCAACAACATGTGGGCGCGGTCCTTCGTGCGCCTGATGCAAGACGTCGTGGGAATCCTGGAAGGGCGCCCCGCGACGGGATCGCCCGCGACCTTCCTCGACGGTCTCGCGGTGCAGCGGGTGATGGACGCCGCCCGCGCGGGCGGACGGGTCCGGTTAGATTGACCGGCATGGAGCAGACGTACTTCAGGAAGGGCTTCGGGCTGAAGGAGGCGATCGAGGGCGCCCTCACCTCCGACTACCATAGCCAGGTGGTGGACGCGATCCGCGCCAACGGTCACTCGGTGACAATCGGCGACCTCACCCTGCGCCTGGCGCGCGAGTTCGGCTTCTGCTACGGCGTGGACCGCGCCGTCGAGTATGCGTACGAGACCCGCACCAAGTTCCCCGACCGCCGCACTTTCCTGGTCGGCGAAATCATCCACAACCCGCATGTGAACTCGAAGCTGCAGGCCATGGGGGTGGAGTTTCTGTTTCGGACCCCCGGCGGCGCATTCGACTTCAGCAGCGTGACGCCGGAGGATGTGGTGATCCTGCCGGCGTTCGGCGTCACCGTGCAGGATTTCGGTCGGCTACGCGAGATCGGCTGCGTGCTGGTGGACACCACCTGCGGCTCGGTTCTCAACGTCTGGAAGCGGGTCGAGTCCTACGCGAAGGACGGCTACACCGCGGTCATTCACGGCAAGTACTTCCACGAAGAAACCAAGGCCACCGCGAGCCAGGTGACCAAATACCCGGGCGGGCAGTATGTGATGGTGCGGCACATGGAGGAGGCGAAGCAGGTGTGCCGCTACATCGAGGGGCAAGGGGATCGGTCGGCGCTGCTCGCGCAGTTTGCCCACGCAATCTCCCCCGGATTCGATCCCGACCGCGACCTCATCAAGGTCGGCGTCGCCAACCAGACGACGATGTTGTCGAACGAATCACTCGCCATCGCGGCCGAGCTGCGGGCCAGCATGACGCGGCGCTGGGGCGAGGCCACGCTGGCGGACCACTTCCGCACCTTCGACACGATTTGCTCGGCGACACAGGACCGGCAGGACGCCGTGTTGAAGCTCATCGAAGAGCCGCTCGACGTGATGGTCGTGATCGGCGGCTACAACTCGAGCAACACGACTCACCTCGCCGCGATTTGCGCCCTGCGCGTTCCGACCTACCATATCGAGGACGCGTTGTGCATCGATCCGGACACGGGAACCATCCGTCACCTCCCCGCCGGAACGAAGGAGGAAACGCAACAGGCAGGCTGGCTGTCGGCGGGCCCCGTGACGATCGGCGTCACAGCTGGCGCGTCCACCCCGAACAACAAGATCGGCGAGACAGTCGAGCGGATCGTCGCGACACGCGGCGCATCGCTCTCCCCGACGTCGAGCTGACTACCAGGTCGGCTTCAACACCATGATCACGAAGGCGGCGATGGGCGTGAGCAAGGCCACCTCACCCCAGAACTTCCACGCGCGCGACAGCTTCCGGTAGCCGTCCCAATCGAATCGGCTTGGCTCGCCGGTCGCCTGGGCGAGCCCCAGCAGCTGTTGCTGCAGCGGAGCGACGCGCAGCACGAAGGCGAGCCCCGACACCACGAACAGCACGATCGAGACCACGATCCAGCCCGTGCGCAGCAGCGGGAGCCCACCCACCACCGCGGCCGCTACGCCTCCCACGAGGATGACCACCACGCCAGGGATCGTGAACAACCGATCACTGCGTATGATGCCGTCGAGCGTGTGGGCGATGATGGCCGGGTTGCGGGAGCGGTCGCCATGTGCTTTCCAGAACAACCCCGTCGTGATGTTGCCGAGGAACAGCACTACGGCGGCGACGTGCAACAGCTTCAGCGCGAGGTACATGAGTCGCTCCTTTGGAGTGCGCCGCTGACCTCCTAAGGTACCCTATGTCGAGGCCTCCCACTGCGGCACGGCGCCACAGCATATTTCCTTCGTGAGCCTCTCCCGCTTCCATTCGGCGGTGGAGCGCTGGTTCACCGGCCGCTTCACCGAGCCCACTGCGCCGCAACGACGAGCCTGGCCGCTGATTCGGTCGGGACGCAACGTGCTGATCGCCGCGCCCACCGGGTCCGGCAAGACCTTCGCCGCGTTCCTGGCCGCGATCGACGACCTGCTGCGCCAGGGTCTCGGCGGGACGCTCGAGGACGGGATCCAGGTCGTCTACGTGTCCCCGCTCAAAGCCCTGTCGAACGACGTCCAGAAGAACCTCTCCGAGCCGCTCGCGGAGATTCGGCGCGGCCTCGAGGCAGATGGCCTCCCCGACGTGGACGTGCGGGTGCTGCTCCGCACCGGCGACACGGCGCCGGCCGACCGGCAGGCGATGCTCAAGCAGCCGCCGCACATCCTCGTCACCACCCCGGAGTCGCTCTACCTGATCCTCACCTCGGAGCGCGCGCGCGAGATGCTGCGCAGCGTGCGCACCGTGATCGTGGACGAGATCCACGCCGTGGCGCGCGACAAGCGCGGCAGTCACCTCGCGCTGTCGCTCGAGCGGCTGGCGGCGCTCGCGCGTGGACCGGTGCAGCGCATCGGTCTCTCGGCGACGCAGAAGCCGATCGAGGAAATCGCGCGGTTCCTCATGGGATCGGGCCGGCCGCTGTGCGAGATCATCGACGAAGGACACCATCGCGTGCTCGACCTCGCGCTCGAAATCCCGTCGTCGCCGCTCGAGGCGGTGATGTCGGGCGAGGTGTGGGAGGAAGTCTACGAGCGACTCGCCCAGCTCATCGCCCAGCACCGGACGACGCTGGTATTCGTGAACACACGACGGCTGTGCGAGCGGCTCACCATGCACCTCTCCGAGCGGCTCGGCGTCGAGCAGGTCACGTCGCACCACGGCAGCCTGTCGCGGGAGAAACGGCTCGAGGCGGAGACCCGGCTCAAGAGCGGTGAACTCAAGGCGCTCGTCGCCACGGCCTCGCTCGAGCTCGGCATCGACATCGGATCGGTGGATCTGGTCTGCCAGCTCAGCACGCCACGCTCGATCGCCACGCTGCTGCAACGGGTCGGTCGTTCGGGGCACCGCCTCGGCGCGGTGCCGAAGGGGCGGCTGTTCCCCCTGTCGCGCGATGATCTGATCGAGTGCACTGCCCTGTTGCGGGCCGCCCGGGAGGGCAAGCTCGACCGTCTCATCATTCCGGAAAAGCCGCTCGACATCCTCGCCCAGCAGGTCGTCGCCATGGCGGCGTGCGAGGAATGGGACGAGGACGCGCTGTTCGAGCTGGTGCGGCGGGCTTCCCCCTACCGCAACCTGACGCGGGCGGAGTTCGAGGACGTCGTCCGGATGCTGGCCGATGGGTTCACGACCAGGCGCGGTCGCCGGGCAGCCCATCTCCATTACGACGGCGTGAACCGCCGGCTACGCGCCCGGCGAGGCGCGCGGCTTGCCGCGCTTACCTCGGGCGGCGCGATCCCCGATCTCGGGGATTACCGCGTGGTGCTGGAGCCGACCGAGACGTTCGTCGGCACGCTGAACGAGGATTTCGCGATCGAAAGCGCGCCCGGGGACATCTTCCAGCTCGGCAATGCCTCGTACCTGATTCTCCGGGTCGAGTCGGGGCAGGTGCGGGTGGCGGATGCCCAGGGTCAGCCGCCCACGCTCCCTTTCTGGCTGGGCGAAGCGCCCGCGCGCACCGACGAGTTGTCGGTCGAGGTGTCGCGGCTCCGGGGCGATATCGAGCGACGGTTGGGCGACGTCGCGAGCGCCACCCACTGGGTGGTCGAGGAGACGGGAGCCGCCGAGCCCGCGGCGCGGCAGATCGTCGAGTACCTCCTGGCGACGAAGCAGGTCCTGGGTGTGATCCCGAGCCAGGAGACGCTCGTGCTGGAGCGCTTCTTCGACGAGGCGGGCGGGATGCAGCTCGTGCTCCACGCCCCGTTCGGCGCGCGCATCAACAAGGCCTGGGGCCTGAGTCTCCGGAAGAAGTTCTGCCGGTCCTTCAACTTCGAGCTGCAGGCGGCGGCGAACGACGAAGCGATCGTGCTCTCGCTCGGGCCGCACCACAGCTTCCCGCTGGACGGCGTATTCCAGTACCTGAATCCCGCCACCGTGCGCGACACGCTGATCCAGGCGATGCTCGTGGCGCCGATGTTCCAGAGCCGCTGGCGCTGGAATGCCACCCGAGCCTTGGCGGTGCTCCGGTTCCGCGGCGGAAGGAAGGTCCCGACGCCGCTGCAACGCATGGAAGCCGAGGATCTCTCGGCGGCGGTGTTCCCGGACCAGCTCGCTTGCCCCGAGAACCTGGTGGGCGATCGCGAAATCCCCAACCATCCCCTGATCAGCCAGACGGTCGAGGACTGCCTGAACGAGGCGATGGACCTGGCAGGATTGGTGCGGGTGCTAGAAGGGATCGCGGCGGGGCGCTTCGCCCTGGTCGCCCGCGACACCACGGAGCCATCACCGATCGCGCACGAAATCCTCAACGCCAAGCCGTACGCGTTCCTCGACGACGCACCGCTCGAGGAGCGCCGCACGCAGGCGGTGGCGACCCGCCGTTCGCTCGATGTGAAGACCGCCGAAGAGTTCGGCACGCTCGACGCCGCTGCGATCGCGCGGGTGCGGGAAGAAGCCTGGCCGGAGGTCGGCCACGCCGACGAGCTGCACGACGCGCTGCTCATCATGGGGGCGATTCCAGTCGGGGACGGGGGAAGAGGGAAGGGGGAAGAGTGGCCCCGATTCTTTGACGAGTTGCGGCGTGCGGGACGCTCGTGCGTGCTGCGGGCCCCTGTGCCCCTGTGGGTAGCGGCGGAGCGGCTGCCGATGCTCGCGGCGGCGTTTCCCGAGGCGCGCTGCGAGCCGGCCCTCGTCGCGCCCGACCGCGATCGGGAGAAGGTGTGGACGCGCGAGGACGCGGTTCGCGAGCTGGTGCGCGGGCGGCTCGAGGTCGTCGGGCCGACCACGGCCGCTGCCATTGCCGCGGCGTTGGGGACGCCGGTCACGGACGTCGAGTTCGGTCTGGGCGGGCTCGAGCACGAGGGGTTCGTGCTGCGCGGCCGCTTTACGCCGGGCGTGGACGAGCTGGAATGGTGCGAGCGGCGCCTGCTGGCGCGCGTCCATCGCTACACCCTCGACCGGTTGCGCAGGGAAATCGAGCCGGTCAACGCTGCCGATTTCATGCGGTTCCTGTTCCGCTGGCAGCGGCTCACCGACGAAACCCGCGCCGCAGGTCCCGAGGGCCTTGCGGCCGTGCTCGACCTGTTGGATGGATTCGAGCTGCCGGCCGGCGCGTGGGAGAGCGACGTGCTCCCCGCCCGCGTCGCCGACTACGACCCGTTGTGGCTAGATGGGCTCTGCCTCTCGGGCGAAATCGCCTGGGGCCGCTTGAGCCCCGCCGCGCCGCCTGCGGGCAACGGCGCCCACAAGACCGGTCCGATTCGGTCGACGCCGCTGGCGCTGTTCCGGCGGGAGCGCGGAGCGATCTGGCGCGCGATCCATCCGGAGTCCGACCCCGCCGAGTTATCGCTCTCGCACTCGGCTCGCGCGCTGTTCGAGGCGCTCGAAGGACGCGGAGCGTCGTTTTTCGGCGATCTGGTGAACGCTACGGGATTGCTGCGCACCGAAGTGGAGAAGGGGCTGGGGGAGCTGGTGGCGTGGGGGCTGGTGGTGTCGGACAGCTTTGCGGGCCTGCGGGCGCTGCTCGTCCCGTCGGAGCGACGGCGGCCGATCGGGCGGCTGCGGCGTCGTGGCCGGTCGGCGCCGTTCGGGGTCGAGACGGCGGGGCGGTGGTCGCGCGTCGGCAGTCGTTCGGTCTTGCCGGAGGAGCTGCAGGCCGAGGCGGTCGCCCGGATGCTGCTGCGGCGCTACGGTGTCGTGTTCCGTCGTTTGGTGGAGCGTGAGACGTTGCTCGTGCCCTGGCGTGATGTGCTGCGTGTGTTCCGGCGACTCGAGGCTCGGGGCGAGATCCGGGGCGGGCGGTTCGTTGGCGGGTTCTCGGGTGAGCAATACGCGCTCCCCGAGGCGGTCGGAACCTTACGCGCGGTGCGGCGCGAGGAGCCGCAGGGAGCGCTGGTCGCGGTGAGCGGGGCGGATCCGCTGAATCTCGTCGGGATCATCGTCCCGGGCGAACCGGTTGCCGGGCTCGCCGGCAACCGGGTGCTGTACCGAGACGGGGTGGCGGTGGCCGTGCGGGAAGGGAAAGAGCCCCGTCTGCTCGTGGAGACGACGGCAGACGAGGCTCAAGCATTGAGAAACGCGTTGGTGCGGCAACGGGTGGCGCCGCTCGTCAGGACGTACTTGGGGTCCCGCTAGACTCGCAGTCGATAAAATCGGAAGAAAAAAACTGTCGATCGGCAGGATCTCGACGCCGCGAAAGCCGGCTTCGAGGGCGTACCGTCGGAGCGTGGTCGGGGCGCCCGTCTATCAGAACCGTGACGCCACCAGCGTCACATCCGCTCCCTGCCACGCGGCGCGGAATCGCGCGTCAGTCTGGGCAGCCTCGGCGTGCTTACCCTGTGCGTGCAATGCCTGGGCCAGTCCGAACAGTGCCCAGCCGTTTTCGGGGAATCGCTTCAGGTCTTCGCGATACGCGGTTTCCGCCTCGCCCGCCCGGCCGGCTTTGAGCAGCACCGCGCCGAGGGAGTGGCGGATCGGGTAGTACCAGTCCGGCGGCTCGAAATAGAGCAAGCCATCCTCGAGCTTCATGCCTTCCCGAAAGTGCGCGATCGCGTCGTCGAGCTTGCCCTGGCGGGCGGCGATCTCCGCGGTGAGCACGTGCGCCGCGATTTGGAGATTGGTGCCTGGCGTTACCCACCCGGCAGCCTTGTATCCCTGGGTGCTCGCCGCCGCGATCTGATTCACCGTGTCGAGCGCCGCCTGCGCCTCGGCCCAGCGACCGGTCGCGGCGAATGCGACGCCGCGCGCGTACTGCGCCATGCCCCGCGAGTAGGCCAGGTCGGCCGGCGGCAGCGGCAGCGCGAGCAGCTCTTCCCAGCGACCGAAGGTCACATACGTGAGAAAGGCATAGATGACGAACGGCTCAAGAATCGGGACCTGCTTCGCGATGGCAAACGGGGTGGTGCCCGCTGTCTTCTTCGCGGCATCGATCGCCTGCGCGCTACGCCCCGCCAGCGTCGCCGCGAACGAGAGGAAATGATAATTGTGCGGGTAGTAGCCGAGCGGGTATACGCCCTGCGGTTTCTGGCCTTCGATGTACACCTCGTCGGTATGGACGGCGTGGACGTTGGCGTCGATGGCGTCCGCGTAGCGGCCCACCCGGATGTAGATGTGGGCGGGCATGTGCACCATGTGGCCGACGCCCGGCATCAACGCCGCGAGACGCTCGGCGCAGGGCACGGCTTTCTCTGGCGCCACCGCCTCGACGGCGTGGATGTAGTAGTGGCAGGCGCCGGGGTGGTTTGGGGTCTGCGCGAGCACCTGTTCGAGCTGCGCGACGATCGTCTCGGTGCCGGGATACGGCGTGCCATCCTCCGGCTTCCAGTAGTTCCACGGCCGCAGGTCCATCAACGCTTCGGCGTAGAGCGCCGCGGCATCGAGATCGTTCGGGAACTGTTTCACGACGTCGGCCATCGCGCGGGCGTAGGCGGAGTCGAGGGCGGAGCGGTCCGCTGGCGGGACGGCCGCGTAGCGCCTGGCGACGGCGCGGATCAGAGCTTGCTCGACTGGGCTCGCATGCGATAGGTGGGCGAGCGCCTGTTGCGCGGCGGCATAGGCGGCGACGCCGGATGCCGAGTCCATCCCGGCGTTGACGTGGGGACCGTAGGCGTAGGCGGTACCCCAATAGCACACCGCGCAGTTCGGGTCGAGCCGCGCGGCCTCGTTGAACGCGCGAATCGCCTCGCCATGGTTAAACCCGAAGACGAGCCGCAGGCCTTGATCGAAGTACTGCTGCGCTTTCGGGACGCGGGTAGAGATCGCTCGGTGGTGGCTGCCGAGGTCGGTGTAGAGCGGGACGGTATCCACAGCCGGATGCGTCGAGAGCGAGGCAAGGAGCAACGACTTCAGAAGCAGCGGAAGCATGGCGGTTCCCTCTCAATCTGGATGACGGGGAGCTCTTTTTGTAAGCCGATAGTATGCACGCTCGGTGGAGCGAGGCTAGATGGGCAACTGAAGTGGCTTTGTCATAGATCAGTGTCTCTACATCATCGCAGCATTTTACTGATATGTAAGCCGCTTCATCGCGACTTGACTTTCGGTATTTATTCGGGCACGTTCTCTTTCCCAGAGCCCGGCTGATGCCCGATGGACCGCGCCATTCTGTATGTCAATCCGCTCACCTTCCCGATCGCGGTCGAGCGCGTGGCGCACCGGAGCGCGCGGCTCGCGGGCCGCCCGGTCGCCATCGCCCCGGGGGGGCCCGATGTGCCCGATGTGCCCGATGTGCCCGATGTGCCCGATGTGCCCGATGTGCCCGATGTGATGGATCGGGCGATCATCTGGTCCGCCTCGCCGGAAGCGACACTCGCCGGCATCACGGTGGGGATGCCGATCTACCAGGCGCTGCGCTGCTGCCCCGATCTCGTGATCCTCCCGCCCCGGTACGGCCTCTATCGGCGCGCCGCGGCAGCGCTCGAGCGGATCCTCTACCCCTTCGTTCCGATCATCGAGCCGCACACCCTGGGCCACGCCTACGGTGACCTCACGGGCACGTTCAAGCTGTTCGGCGCCGCGGCCGACGTCGCCGCCAAGATCCGGCGCGAAATCCGGGGGCGACTCGGTCTCCCGGTGACGGTGGGCCTCGCGGCGAACAAAGTGGTGAGCGAGGTCGCGGCGCACATGCTCAAGCCGGAGCCCGTGGTGGACGTGCGTCCCGGCGACGAGCTGGCGTTCCTCGCCCCCCACCCGCTCGCGGCGCTCCCCGGCGCCGTGCCGGTGATCCGCGAGCAGCTGGCGCGCTACAACGTGCAGCGCATCGGCGCGCTCGCGGCGCTGACCCGTGCGCAGGTCGAAGGCGTGCTCGGCCGCCGGGGCGCGGTGCTCCACGCGTGCGCCAACGGCATCGATCCGCGCCCCGTCGTCCCTCCCGCGCGGTGTGAGTCGCTGCGCGCCCACTCCACGCTTCGGGTCGAAACGAACGACCGCGACGTGCTGCACGCCGAGCTGCGGCGGCTCGCCGAGCAGCTCGGCAACGGTCTCCGGTTGCGTCACGTCACCGCCGACCGGCTCAAGCTCGTCGCGCGCTACGCCGACCACCGTGACGCCGCGGGCGCCACCTCGCTCGAACCCGCCACCGACCTCGACGTCGAGCTCAACGCCGCGGCCCGCGCCCTCGCCGACCGGCTCCTGGTGCGACGCATCGCGCTGAGCGCGCTCGGCCTGACCGTGCTGCTCGGCGCGGGGAGCGACGTGCAACTGTCGCTGTTCGGCGCACCGCCTCCCGCGCTGCGCCGCCGGTCGCTCAATGCCGCGATTGACCGCGTCAAACGACGGTACGGGACGGCGAGCATCCGGTATGCGCGGTGAGGACCATACGATGCGTCCGCTGTCTGTTCCCGGGCTGAAGCCCGGGCTCGGCGCTTCGCGACGCGTCTTGAAAGACGCTGGGGACGCCGCCCTTCAGGGCGTATCGCGCAGCGCCGAGCCGGGGCTTTAGCCCCGGAACTAGGATGCCCGCCGAGTTCGTCCATCTGCACGTCCATTCCGCCTTCTCGCTCATCGGCGGCGGCGGCGGCGCGTCGTCGCTCGAAGCGCTCGCCGAGGCGGCGTTGGAGCGCGGCATGAGCACGTTCGCGCTCACCGACACCAACGGCGTCTACGGGGCGATGGACTTTCG
>JBOHST010000016.1:0-3736 GCA_050733375.1 Gemmatimonadales bacterium | reverse complement strand
CAGGTGGCGCGCCCCAACGCAGCGAGAAGTCAATGGAAGCCCAGTGGCGGGGAGTGCGATGAGGCGGCGCCCTAACCAGCGCTTGGAGCTGTCGCGGCGGTAGATTAGGGTAATGAAGCAATCTTTTTTGTCGCTGCGCAGCTCAAGCGCGATCCGTTAGGGCGCGACGACACTTCAAATACTTTGGTGGTCACCGAGGCTGCCTCCACGCATGGTCGACACCACCGTCTCCTGGCCCTCCCGGAGCACATCAGCATCTCGGCGCCGTTCCGTCGGGGCTCGCTCAGTTCTTCTAGGTCGGATCGTTGCCGCGCCCGAGCGTGGCGAGATACCAAGGGCGGCTCTTTGGCGAGAAGCACATCTGGCCGCGCCCTAACAAGCGCTTGAAGCTGACGCGGCGATAGATTAGGGAATGAATCAGTCTTTTCTTACGCCGCGCAGCTTAAGCGCTGGCCGTTAGGCGTCAGCCCCGATGTAGAACCTCTCGATTGAGACACACGTGGTGACAGGGCAAGCCCGGGTAAGCCTAAAGGACATCCTCGAAGGGATGGAGTTCCAGTCGGACGAGGTCACGGCGTACCTACATCGGTCGACCGCTCGCGTTATTGCAGTCAGCGACGAAGCGCTACAAACAGCCGAGGAGGGAGTGGGAACTGACGCCGGCATCGACGAGCTTGAGTTGGCCGACGCCCGCGGGATCCTGGCTGGCGGGGACGATTATCTCCCTCTCCCTGACCGGTTTGAGATCGACGAGTACCGGATGATGGAACGGTTCACTGCTGGCATTTCGGACCTCGCCGCACAAGAGCAGGTTCGGGATGCGCTGCGGGGTTCCGGAGCATTCCGGCGTTTCAAGGACGCAGTGCGGCAGCTCGGGCTCGCAGACGAGTGGTACCGCTACCGAGATCGCGGCTATGAAGATGTGGCACGGGCCTGGTGCGAGGAACACGGCATCGTGGTCGATCCGCCCGCGGCTGACGCCTAACCAGCGCATGAAGCTGTCGGCCCGCGGCGGCCGCTTGAGAGGGAACAGGTCTGTCTTGATTGCGGCCGCCGCAGGCCGCAGCTTATGCGCGATCCGTTAGGCAGCATTCGCGCGGGCCCATGCAATCAATGACCTCAATCTCTCTGCTCGTTTCCCTAGCGCTCGGGTGCCATCCAACGACGCAGACGAGCGACACGCAATTTGTCATTGTCACTGAGGACTCGATTCCCTTGTGGGCGACTCCGTCCATTGCGATGCCACCTGCTAAGTTCGCCCATGCTACGCTCCAGCTTGCAGTCATAGCGCGCTCACCGGATTCCGCTTGGTACCGGGTGAAGGCCGGGGAGGACAAAGGCTACCAGCTCCGGCACGACGAACGGTATTGGGTTCAGCGGCGACACGTCAGCGAGGCCACGCTTTCACAGGCCGTAGTCCGGGTCGACCTCAGTCTGTTGGAAAGACCGCCGGGATATTTCGCGCGCAGCGTGGCGGCAGAAGAGTACCTCTCCAGGGCCGGAGCTGTAGGGGACTCTTTCTACGTTAGCGCAGTCTATGCCGCTCGCACGCCGACTCCCACGTGTTCCTCTCCGTTCAGCGTGTGCGCTCAGACATACCGCCCAGGCTCGTATTTCCTTGAACCTGGCGGGCACCCTGAAACCCAACGTCCAATCTTCGAGGTCCTCTACGGAACTGGAACAGCGCGGGTACGCTATACACTGTCGTCTGTAGCGCTCGTTCGGTCGGTTCGGGAGCGGCTCGTCCTCGCTCGAACGCTCATGCGACGCGCAGAGTGTTACGCAGAGGACTATGTTGGTACTGAAATCATGGTCCTGCGTGATACAGTACGCATCGTCGACGCGGATCGTGCGACTGCCGAGGCCCTCCTGACGCCTGAGCTCTTGTTCCGGTCCAAGTCTCGTGGCGAAGTGCAGTACGTGAACCTGATGTGGCTGCTCGATCTCACGTACACCGACTCCCGCCAGGAAACGATTGTCCGCCGCATAGCGCTCTGGTGGCCGATGTGCATGTAATGCGAATGCTGCCTAACCAGCGCATGAAGCTGCCGGCCCGCGGCGGCCGCTTGGTAGGGAACTAGTTGTACTTGTCTGCGGCCGCCGCAGGCCGCAGCTTATGCGCGAGCCGTTAGGCCGCTACGCCGGCTCCTTATGAACAACACCTTAGTCGCAGCAGCAGGCGAGCACTACGTCGCCTACAGGCTTTCTTGTCTTGGCTACCTTGCAGCGTCCGTTAGGGTTGGCTCACCGGCCGCTGATCTTCTAGCGTCGACGCTGGATGGGGGCCGTACGGTCGCCATCCAGGTCAAGACGACCCAATCGGCCCTACGTACTCGCGGCCGCGGTGAAGGCAAGGTTCCTCACCATCTTGAGTTTCCTCTTGGTCACGCGGCTGTCGAGAAAGCGTCTGACAAGCTCCTCTTCTGCTTCGTCGATCTGCGCGGCAGCCACCCCGCCACTACGCCAGACGTCTATGTCGTGCCCGCCGCTGTGATCCTCAAAGAGTACAAGGGCAAGAACATTCGCCAGCATACCTTTTTCAGGCACCATCGCTCGATTGAGCACATGGCTCCTTTCAAGAATGCGTGGGAACCTCTCATCAAAGCACTCTCGTGAGCTTCAGTGCGCCGAATTACAAGCGCCAGGCTGTTGAGGTGGAGCGGTGAACCAGCGGCCTAACCAGCGCATGAAGCTGTCGGCCCGCGGCGGCCGCGTGGGAGGGAACAAGTCTGTCTTGTCTGCGGCCGCCGCAGGCCGCAGCTTATGCGCGTTTCGTTAGGCAGCCGCGCCGGTAGACATCGATGCGATGATACCTAGTCAGTTTTGGCCTAGCCGTGATCATTGTCATTGCCGGCATCCTTCTCGTGCGTGGGGGTCACATCGCTAGTCTGAGCAGGGAGACTTTGGCAACTGCTCGACAGCTCACAGCCGTGCCCGAGAGTGTTGCCTGGAATGGTATCTACCAACGCTTTCGAACCCGTCACGAAGCCGTCGCAGCAATGCAAGCCGACCTGAAACGTCTCCTAGCCGCAGAGTCGGCCTTTTCCGCGGACTCCGGCCACCCGACGGCATCGCTGCCGCCCCCATACGCGTTCCCCCCTTCTAAGGGCAACCGCTTACATGAAATAGTGCTTCGCCGCGATGGGTGGTCAGCGACTATCGTGAACGATCTCACCTCGATCAGCTGTTCCATTACTGTTGCCTACGCATCGGAGACTACGTTCGCACCACCGTTCATTGCTCGCCCAGAGTGCAGCGCCGCGAAGGTTACACAGCCCCAACCGTGATCCCACTTGCAAGGGACGCGGCTGCCTAACCAGCGCATGAAGCTGGCGGCCCGCGGCGGCCGCTCGATAAGGAAGAGGTTTGTCTTGTCTGCGGCCGCCGCAGGCCGCAGCTTATGCGCGATTCGTTAGACGGCCGCGCTTCTCGCGTTCCTGTTACGATCATGTAATCCGATCTCAATTCGCGCGCAATCGCGCTCCAGCACATTGATACAGCCACAAGCTGGAGAACCGAATGCGTTTCGGGACCTTTCTTGCGCTGTGCGCTGTAATCGCCTGCTCCGCTACTGCAGGTCTGCTCGTGCAGTACGCGTCACAACTCGACTATGATTTGCCCGATAGCCCTTCGGCTTCTGTGGCGAGCATCCTCCCGAGGTGCTATCAGATTTGGCTGGATACGCGCGACTTCAAGGGCCCACTCCCGGTTACAGCGGAGCTAACTCCCAACTTTG
>JBOHST010000015.1:0-5985 GCA_050733375.1 Gemmatimonadales bacterium | reverse complement strand
GCCGGCGCGTCGGCCAGCGTGTTCAGGAACGCCGTGAATACCCGCTCCGCCCACCAGCGGCGGCACTTCGTGATCTCGGCCAACGCCGCTTCGATCGAGAGCCCGGGCCGGTAGGGGCGGTCGGTGGTGAGCGCGTCGTACACGTCCACGATTCCCACGATCTGCGCCGACAGCGGGATCTCGTCGCCCACAAGCCGATCGGGATAGCCGCTGCCGTCGTACTTCTCGTGATGCCAGCGGATGATCGGCTTGATGTCCCAGGGGAATTCGACGTTGGCCAGCAGCTCGATCCCCCACACCGGATGCCGCTGCACGACTTCAAACTCCTCGCGGGTGAGCGGGCCGGCCTTGTTCAGGATTTCGTGCGGCACGCGCACCTTGCCCACGTCGTGGAGGTAGGCGCCCAGCCGCACCGTCGTCCGCGCGTGGTCGTCCAGGTGCAACGCCCGCGCCACGATCTCGGCGTGCCGCGCCACGCGCTCGCAGTGCCCGAAGGTGTAGCTGTCGCTCGACTCGATCGATTGGCCCCACTCGCGCACCACCGCGAAGTACGCCCCTTCGAGCTCCGCCACCTTGCCGCCCACATGCACCAGATCGACGCGGGCGTCGAGCCGCCGAAACAGGCGGTGGGCGGCGTTCAACAGCGTGAGCGCCTCCTGATTCCGTCCCATCGTCTGGTACAAGAGCGCCAATTCCCGCGTCGACTCCGCCTCGCTCAGCACCGAGCCGGCCCCGACCGCGAGGTCGATCGCGGAGCGCAGGCGGGATTCGGCCAGGGCTGCGCGGCCGGTTTCGCGATAGATCATCCCGACCACGCGGTATGCCTCCGCCTTGGCGCTGCGCGTGCCGAGCTGGTCGAACACCGCCAGCGCCGCCTCGGCTTTGCGGCGCGCCTCGTCGTAGTGCTGCCGCGCGATGTCCACTTCCGCGTGGTTCACCAGGCACAGCCCCTGCAGGTACAGGTCACCGGCCCGCTCGGCGATCGCGTAGCTCTTGTGGAAGTACTGGTCCGCCTCGTCGAACAGCCGCCGGTCGGCGCTGATCATGCCGAGATTGTGGTAGGCGATGGCGCACCCATGCTCGTCGCGGGCGCTCTGGTAGGCCTCGAGCGAGCGGCCGTAGCGCATCAGCGCCTCGTCCAGATCGCCCTGGATATTGGCGACGATGCCCAGGTTCTGTTCGACGCGGGCGCCCAGCTCCCGCCCCCCCCCCTGCCCGCCCATGGCGAGGGCTCGCAGAAACGTCTTCCGCGCGTCCTCGAGCGCGCCGAGATTGAGATCGAGCACGCCCAGCGTATTCAGTGCCTCCGCCGCCAGCAGATCGTTCCCGATCTGCAGCGCGACGTCGTGACTGCGCGCGCACAAGGCGCGCGCACTATCGGATTCGTTCCGGTGATGTCGGACGACGGCGAGCCGCCGCAGTGCTTCGGCCAGCACCGTCTGCTCGCCACCCCGCTCCGCGGCCACGATCGCGGCCTCGTACAGCTCGACCGCCTCCGGGATGCAGCCCGCGCGCTCGCCATCGCGGGCCTCGTGCAGCAGGTCGACGGCACGCCGGCCGCCGGAGAGGGCCGGGTGACCGGCGACGGATGTCGGACTCGCCGGACTCACCACGCGACGGCGTACTGCGAGAAGTGCTTCAGCCGACCGGTCACCTGCTTCGAAAGCAGATTGTCGATCGACAACAGGTATTCGAGGATCTGGAGCTGGTCGGTCGTGTACGCGATCCGCTTCGGCAGCAGCAGGCCGAGCAGGTTGCAGTTGGCGTAGCTCATCGTGAGCGACGCCGGGCGGAGGAAGGTCAGGCCCTGCGGCGAGAAGCGGACGGCGTTCACGGTGTCGCGCGGTAGCACGGCGGTGATGCGCACCGGACCGGCGAGCGCCCCCGCCGGAACCACCAGCCGGTGTGGCCCCACCCGCAGGGTGCCACCCAACGCCCCGATGGTGGCGGCGGTCGAGTCGTACGGCAGCGGCGTGCACCGCAACAGGCCGGTGCGTCGCACCAGGTCGCCGACGAAGGAGGCCTCCGGCGCCGGTGCGACAGCCAGGGGCGTCCGATCGGTGCAGCTCGCGGTCACCCCAATGACACCAGCGAGCAGGGCGAAGAGCACCAGACGAGTCGGTTTCATGGCTGCGAATCTCCTGAGTTCGTGGGACAACGGTTCCCCGGTGTGGTCACTGGAAGCAGTCGAAGCTCCACGCCGGCGGCACCGGTAGTCGCACGCCCCATACCGCAGCGCTGGTGATCCACATCACCCTAGCGCCATGGGCGGCCACACATTTTGAGGCGTGGCGGACACAGTTTGGTGACCTAGTTCACGAATGGGCGTGGCGGGGATGCGGCAGCTGTGGCTGCATGCCGTCAGCAATACCGTCGATAGACGAAAAAACGACGGCCAGCGCTCATGCACGCTGGCCGTCGTCGCTCGCGGGGTCTAGTCCCACTCTCGCTTCGGTCCCTTTTTGGGCCGGAAGCCGTCCTCGTCTTCCTCGTCGAATTCGTCGTCGAGGTCGTCGTAGTCGTCGAGATCCTCGAGATCGTCGTCGTCCTCGTCCTCATCCAGATCGTCGTCGAAGTCCTCGTCGAGGTCCTTGTCCTCTTCGAAGTCCTCGAACTCCTCGTCGATGTCGTCGCTGCGGCGCTTGAGCGACCACTCCATCGACGTTGCCACGGCCAGCATCGTCACCCCCGGCTGAGGTTGCGGTTGCCTGGTCCCGCGGCCGCGGGATCCCGAGCGTCTCTCGTCCCTTACTGTTCTTGCGCCCGCGCGCTGCGGGCCAGCTTTCGCCGCTGTGTCGCACCCAGCGCGCGCTTGCGCAGCCGAACCGACGCGGGCGTCACTTCGATCAGCTCGTCGTCTTCGATGTACTCGAGCGCCAGCTCCAGTGTGACTTGGCGCGGCGGCTCGAGCGCGATCATCTCGTCCGAGGCCGTCGTGCGCATGTTCGTCAGTTTCTTCTCTTTCGCGGCGTTCACGTCGAGATCGCCTGGTCGCACATGCTCGCCGACGATCATCCCTTCGTATACGGCATCGCCCGGCTTCACAAACATGGTACCGCGCTCCTGCAAATTGAAGAGCGCGAAGGCCACCGCCACCCCCTCTCGGTCCGCCACCATCACGCCGCGGTTCCGCCCCGACAACGGCCCCGCCCAGGACCCATACGCGTAAAAGCGGTGATGCATGGTCCCGGTCCCGCGCGTATCCGTCAGGAACTCCGAGCGGTAACCGAGCAAGCCCCGAGCCGGGATCTTGAAGCGCAGTCGCACCATCCCCACGCCCGCGTTTTTCATGTCGAGCAGTGTTGCCCGCCGCGGCCCCAGCTTCTCCATCACCACCCCCATATAACCCTCGGGGCAGTCGATCATCAGCTCTTCGTAGGGCTCCAGCTGCTCCCCGTTCGGCCCTTCACGGGGAATGATGCGCGGCCGGCTCACCTGGAACTCATAGCCCTCCCGCCGCATCGTCTCCATCAGGATGCCGAGGTGCAGCTCGCCACGCCCGGAAACGGTGAACGTCTGGGGGTCATCGGTGTCCTCCACGCGCAGCGCGACGTTGCGTTCCAGCTCCTTGTACAGGCGCTCCCGCAGTTGCCGGCCGGTGACGAACTTGCCTTCCCGGCCCGCGAACGGCGCGTCGTTCACCCGGAAGTCCACCGAGATCGTCGGCTCCTCGACCGCGATGCCGGCCAACCGGTCGAGGTGGTCGAGCGCACAGATCGTCTTGCCGATCTCAACCCCCGCCAGGCCGGCGAGCGCTACAATCTCCCCGGCGGCCGCCTGCTCGAGCTCCACCCGCTCGAGTCCTTCGAAGCCGAACAGCTTGACGACCCGTGCCTGATCGAACGGCGCGTCGCCCAGGGGGCCCGGCTCGCCCAGTGGCAGCAGAGCGACGGTGTCGCCCACGTGCACCCGTCCCCGCTCGATACGTCCGATGCCGATGCGCCCGAGGTAGGACGAATAGTCGAGGGTGGAGATGAGCATCTGCAACGGACCCGAAGGGTCCCCCGACGGCGCCGGCACGGTCGAGAGGATTGACTCGAACAGCGGCACCAGATCCGTCCCCAGCACCGCGAGGTCCGGCGTCGCGATCCCTTGCCTGCTCGACGCATACAGGAAGGGGCAGTTGAACTGCTCCGGCGTCGCCTCGAGGTCGAGGAACAGCTCGAGCACTTCGTCGTGCACCCGCAGCGGCTCGGCGTCCGAGCGGTCGATCTTGTTGATGACGACGATCGGCTTGAGTCCCAGGGCCAGCGCCTTCCCCGCCACGAACCGCGTCTGCGGCATCGGGCCCTCGGCCGCATCCACCAGGAGCAGGAAGCCGTCTACCATGCGCAGGATCCGCTCGACCTCACCACCGAAATCTGCATGCCCCGGCGTGTCGACGATGTTGATCTTCGTCTCCCCCCAGCGCACCGCCGTGTTCTTCGAGAGAATCGTGATGCCCCGCTCGCGCTCCAGCGGGTTCGAGTCCATCACCCGCTCGGCCACCTGTTGGTTGGCGCGGAACACCCCCGCCTGGCGGAGCATCTGATCCACCAACGTGGTCTTGCCGTGATCGACGTGGGCGATGATGGCGATGTTGCGAATCTGCAAGGAGCTACGTCCTGTAGGGTGTCATGGTGAGGGGCGCAGTATAGAAAGGGTACCCGGGAAAGGCAAGACGGAGCCCGAGGTGCGCGGTGCGCGGTATGCTCCGGCGAATGCTGGCTTTACGGCTTCGAGTAATCGACTCGGAGCCGGAGAAAACCGCGCACCGCGCACCCTGCTATTCGCACGTCTCTTCCCGCTCCATTTGCACCGTCACGTGGTGGATTCCCAGGCCCCGCAGACCCTCCTGGGCGGCCTCGAGGATGCGCTGGTTGGCGCTGGGGTCTCGGACCACGAGGTGACCGCTCATCGCCACGACCCCGCTCGTGAGGGTCCACACGTGGAGGTCGTGCACCGAACTCACCCCCGCGATGCGGACGAGGCGGTCGTGGACCGTGGTCAGGGAGATGTGAGCCGGCGTGGCTTCGAGCAGGATGTCGGCGCTCTCGCGGACCAGCCGCCAGGCGCTGCTCAGAATGAGCAGGCCGATCGCCACGGAGATGAGTGGATCGGCGAGTGTCCAGCCGCTGAGCAGCACGATCGCGCCCGCGGCCAGCGCGCCGATGGAGCCCAGGGTGTCGCTCAGCACGTGGAGGTACGCGCCGCGCTGGTTGAGGGAGTGGTCGTGGTCCCGGTGCAGGATCCGCATGCTGATGAGGTTCGTCAGCAGCCCGAGGGTCGCCACGCCGACGACGAGCGGTCCGTGAACCGCGGGCGGCGCTCGCAGCCGGTGCCACGCCTCGATCGCGATCCCGGCCGCGATCACGATCAGCACCGCCCCGTTCACGAGGGCCGCCAGGATCTCGAGCCGCACCAACCCGTAACTGCGCTCGGGGGTGGCGGGCCGCTGCGCCACGCGGGCGACGAACAAGGCGAGCCCGAGCGCCGCGACATCCGCCACCATGTGGCCCGCATCGGCGAGCAAGGCGAGCGAGTTGGCGAGCAGGCCACCCACCGCCTCGGCGACCATCACCGCGGCCGTGAGGACCAGCACCACCGTCAGCCGCCGGCGGCTCTCGTCGCGCAGCGGAGCGGCGTGGGTGCAAACGACGGGAGCGGAGAGCGGGGAGCGGTCCGTTGCGGTCATCGAGAAGGTTCCAGTCCTCGCTGGAAACATACATGCTTGATGTCGGGCGGGCATCCCATAGGTTTCGCCCTCCATGCCCGAACCGGAACTCGGCTCCCTCTGGCTCCGCCTCTTCGCCGTGCTGGTGCTGGTGGCGGCGAACGCCTTTTTCGTGGCGGCGGAATTCGCCCTGGTGGCCGCCCGCCGCACCCGCATCGAGGCGATGATCCGCAAGGGGGACCGCCGGGCGGTCGTGGTGAAGAAGGCGCTGCAATCGCTCGACCGCTACATCTCGGGGACCCAGCTCGGCATCACTGTGGCGAGCCTCGGGC
>JBOHST010000014.1:0-4418 GCA_050733375.1 Gemmatimonadales bacterium | reverse complement strand
AGTAGGAGCCCCAGACGAGCGCCGAGCCGTCCCACACCTCGATCGTGTCCGGTGTCGCGGTCGCCGAGTCCACCTGCACCCCGGGGAAGGAAGCCATGAATGCGCGGATCGAGTCTCGCGTGTGGATGGGCGCGATGCCCGGCTCCAGCTGAGCGGTGAACGATCATGTTCTGGGGACTCCGAAGCCGCGCGCCATCGCCGTCGCCGCCAGGACCATCGATACCACCAGGATCGCCTGCAAGAAACTGACCCGAGCGAAACGCGCGGCCAGGTGCGTGTCGGGTCGCTCCCCCTTCGCGACCTGGATGCGCCACCGAATGAACGCGATCATCGGCCCCAGCTCCAGGACCAGAATGAGACCCAGCAGGGCCATTTTCGTCCAAAACAGCTGGTTGGACAGGTAATACGCGGTCCCCTTCTCGAGCCCGGCGAACGCCCGCACGAGACCCGTGGAGATCCACACCAGGGCCGCGATACCCCACCAGGTATCCGCAGCGAGCACACGGCGGAGGCCGGCCACATCGAGCTCGCCGCGGAGCGCGCAACCCCGAGCCCATACCGCCCCGAGTCCGATCCCGAGCGCCAGCAGGTGCAGCGCGGCGAACAGCCAGCGAACGGTCATGGCATGCTCCACAGTGCGAGGGTCGACGGCATGGTCTCAGCGGATCCCTTCGGTCCCCCGGGTGATTCGCGTCAAGCCGGTCCCGTCGGCATTCACCACGTACACCTCGTCCACTCCTGTCGCCCTGGCTGAAAAGAGAATGCGGCGCCCGTCTGCCGACGAGCTCGCCTGCGCCCAGATCTCCAGGCCCCGCGTCAGCCGCGTGAGTGCACCCGTCGCGACCTCGACGCGGTACAGGTCGCGCCCACCATCGCGTGAGGAGGTGAATGCCACGAATCGCCCGTCCGGAGAGAACGCGGGCGCGGTGTCGTTCGAGTCGCTCGGCGCGAGCGCTGTGCGTGTCCCGGACCCGATGTCCATGAGGAACAGCTGATCGCGTCCCGCCGGATCCGCGTAGATGACGAGGCGACGACCGTCCGGGCTCCAGCTTGGGACCTGGCTGCTCCAGCGGCTCGCCGTGAGCCGACGCTCCTGGCGACCGGTCGAGTCGACGAGATAGAGATCCCAGTGATAGGCGTCGGAGCCGGCTCGGGCCCCCCGCTGAAAAGCGATCCACTGGCCATCGGGAGACGGCACCGGCACGCCATCGAACCCAGGCGCCGCGACCAGGCGACGCGGATTGCCGCCGTCCGCACCCATGACATAGAGGTCAACCTCGTCGGCGGCTTCATGGTCGCGGGGCGACTGGAACACGATGCGGGCGCCGTCCGGGGTGAATGCGGGGTGCGCGTCGCGACCCGGACTGTGCGTCAGACGTCGCGGCCCCGTTCCGTCCGCCGCCATCATGTAGATCTCCCAATCACCATCGCGCGTCGAGGCGAAGACGATCCGCCGGCCGTCAGGCGACCACTGGGGCCAGGCGTTGTCGTAGCCGGTGCGGGTAAGCTGGCGACGGTTCCCTCCGTCGGCGTCCATCACGAACAGCTCGAATCGGCCTGGTGCGTCCGTGTAGTACGCGAGTCGGATTCCGTCGGGGGACCACGCCATCTCGTAGTTGGTCGCCGAGTCGCGGGTGAGGTTGCGAGCATTCGACCCATCGCGATCGATCACATACAGCTCGGTATTGCCGTCGCGCTCGGTGAACAAGGCAATGCGGCGCCCGTCGGGTGAGACCTTGGGGGAGCCGTCGACTGCAGGGTGCTCGGTGAGTCGCCGCTGGGCGCTGCCGTCGGCGTTCATGATCCAGGCATCCTGGTTGCCGTTTCGCGCCGCCGTGAATACGAGCGCCCCGCCATCCGGCGTCCAGGATGCGTGCCCGTCGCGACCCGGGCTTGTCGTGAGGCGCGCGAGGTTACCTCCGTCAGCGTCCATCACGTAGATCTCTTCGTCGCCGTCGCGGTCGGAATCGAATGCGATGCGGCGCCCGTCCGGCGACCACGCCGGGTGCCGAGCGAACATCGCCCCCGACACCGCCCCGCGGTGTGTGACGCGCCGCTCCCCAGTGCCGTCTGGTCGGATGCTGTAGAGGTTCCAGGTGCCGTCGCGGTTGGAATCGAACAGGATCTGCTCCCCATCAGGCGACCACGCGGGATGAGTATCATCCGCCGTGTTCCAGGTCAGCCGCCGCTCGCCGGTCCCATCGACGTTGATCACATACAACTCGGCGGGGCCGTGACGCTCACTTTGGAAGACCAGGCGGCGGCCGTCGGGTGACCACGCGGGGTTGATGTTGAGGAAGACGGGTGTCTGCGCGTTTGCCGAAAGCGGGAGTGCGGCCAGGATGGCGCGGCAGACCATGCCGATGCCGGAGCTCATCAGGCCGGTGGCCGCAAGGTGGGGATCCAGCGTCCGACGAGTTGGGTGTAGCGCTCGTAGGATGCGCCGAACTGGCGCCGCAGGGTCGGCTCTTCGTACCCGATCACGAAGAGGTTGACGAACACAAACCAGATCACCCAGTACGTGAGCAGCGCGAGTGACCGGGTCAGCAGCAGCTCGCCGAACACGATGGTTGTCACGGCCACGTACATCGGATTCCGCACGTAGCGGTACGGGCCGCGAGCCACGAGCTGTGTCGGTGGATCGAGGGGGGCCAGTGTGCCGCGCCCGCCGTTGGCGAACTCCCAAACGCAAGCGGCCAGGAGCCCTGCCCCGAGTCCGATGCCGATCAGGCCGAGCAAATGCAGCGGATCGGACAACGTGAGACGGTCCTGGCCCAATCCAAAGAATCTCCAGGGCACGTACCCGGCGAAGAAACCCGGGAGCAGGAGGGCCCAGGTGATGCTGCGGATCGCCAGCCAGACGGAAGAGGAAGACCGAGAGGGCTCGGGCATGCGTTACGGATCGCACCCCTTGTCGAATACGACGCGCCACCGTCCATCCGCATCGCGACGCCAGATGGAGTTGAAGGTGCCAATCTGCTTGCCCGCTGGATCCCACACCGATCCGCTGCTGAGGGCGAGCGTTCCCGAGGACAACCCCTCCACGATCTCCGGCCTCCAGGAGAACGGCTCGGTCGGCCCTTCAAACAGCGGGCGCCAGCCCTCGAGCACGGCCGCTTTGCCCCGAAGCGGACCACTGCGACCGAAGAAGATGGCTTCCTCGGCGACAAAGGCGCCGTGGTCGCGGCGGGACGTGAGGTACCGCATGAACATGCCTCCGGCGTGTTCGCCTTCAGGAGCGAGGTACGATGTGGTCGGTAAGCACGGGGAGAAACGGCACCCAGGGACCGACTTCATCGCCGTACTGCTTGGCCATTACCCGCGCGACCTGGGCGAGGTGCCCCAGGTCATGTACGACCCAGGTCGCCAGCAACTGCCGCAGCGTCACCCGTCCCAGGCTCGGGTGCTCACCGGGGAGATCGAGCTCTCGTGCGGTCAGCTGCCAGGATCGGAGCAGATCGAGATTCGCGGTGCGCAATCGAATGAACTCGGCGAGCAAACTCTCCAAGGACCGGTCGGCGTTGCGCGCGCGGTGGCGGAACCGATCGTATGGCTCGAAACGGAGGTCGGTTCCCTGCGCGAGAATAATGCGGGCGCGCGGAATCCAGTCGGTTTCTTCCCCGTCGATCAGGTGTCCGACTACATCGAAGGGACTGAACGTGTCGGGACCCTCCGTCCCGCGGACCCACGGCTCTCCCAGGCCGTCCAGCAACGCGCCGAGCGTGGCGGGCGACCGTCCTAGCACCGCGATCGACAACTCCAGATCGAATTGCATGGGCTCGTAAGTCTACTCCACCTGGGCGCCGACGTCATGGTGGCGGGGATCCTATCAGATGGCCGTGATCACGACGATGCGCCGCGTCGCTTCAGCGGCTCCACGATGTCGCCGTGCCCGCGCCGGGTGGCCCACGCCAGCGGCGTCGCCCACGGGGGATCGTCAGGGAGGTTCGGCTGCGCGCCGCGCGCCAGCAACAGCTCGATCATGTTGCGGTTGCCAAACTTGGCCGCCCAACCCAGGGGGGTCGAGCATATGTCCTCGTCGCGCGCGTGCAGATCCGCACCGTGGTCGATGAACAGCGTAGCCCGTTCCACGTTCCCCTCCCTGGCAAACTGATGCAGCGGCGTAATGTGCAGCCAGTTCGGACGGCTCGGATCCATCCCATGCGCAAACAGCAGCTCGGTCAGCTCACGCGTCTTGCCGGCACAGGAGACGCGCTGAGCCAGATCGGGGTGGTACTTGAGCATGAGGCGCACAAACGCCTCGTTGCCGTTCCCCGCCGCCGTGCAGAGTGCGCCGGGGTCGTCGGCCAGCCGGGGATTGGTCGCGAAGGCGGTTGTCGCGGCTTCCAGGTCATCGTAGTAGGCCTGGAGCTCCGTATTGCGGGACGCACCGTAGGAGCGGAGCAGATCGACCATCT
>JBOHST010000013.1:0-3051 GCA_050733375.1 Gemmatimonadales bacterium | reverse complement strand
CGGCGATACACGTCGTGCTGGGGCTCGCCCTCCCGGAGGTGGCCGAGATAGTAGACTTTCTCGATCTTGGGGTGCTGCACCAGGAAGTCGGCCACGTAGCGGGCGTTTTTCATCGCCGACGTCATGCGCAGCTTGAGCGTCTCGAGGCTGCGCATCAGCAGCCAGCCGGTCCACGGGTCGGCGAGGGTGCCGAAAAACGTGCGCAGCACGCGTACCGGGTCCATCACCTTCTTCGCGCCGAGGGCCGCCCCGGCAATGACGTCGCTGTGGCCGCCGATGTACTTCGTGGCCGAATAGAGCACGATGTCGGCGCCGTGCTTCAGGGGTTGCTGCCACAGCGGCCCGAGAAAGGTGTTGTCCACGAGGACCAACGGGCGCCGCCCATCGACCGCGCGACGCCGCGCGAATTCGGCGCACGCCGCCAGATCCACCAGCGCATTGGTCGGGTTCGCGGGGGTCTCCACCAGCAGCACCGATACCGGACCCGACAGCTTCGCCTGCGCCAGGCTGCGGTCGAGGTCGTCGGCGCTGGCGCATGCCGAAGCACGGAACGGTACCGGCGTGACGCCGAAACCGGGAAGCACATGGTTTAGCAGGTGGTCGGTACCGCCGTACAGCGGGGTGCTGTACAGGACGACGTCACCGGGCCGGACCAGAGCCATGAGGGTCGTCGCGATCGCGGCCATGCCACTGTTGAACACCGCGCACGACTCGGCACCGTCCCATAGGGCGAGACGGTCTTCGAGAATCTCAAGGTCCGGGTTATTGATGCGGCTGTAGATCAGCCCGACCGCCTCCGCCTCCCCCCGTGCCCGGAGCCCGTAGGCGATCTCGAAAAACGCCTTGCCCTCTTCCGCCGTCTTGAAGACGAAAGTGGACGTCTGGAAAATGGGAACCTTGAGCGCGCCTTCAGACAACTCCGGCTTGTAGCCGTAGGTCATCATCAGGCTTTCCGGGTGGAATGCCTGCTTCAGCCGGACGAAGGTTTCGGAGTTCCGATTGCGTTTCGGCATGTCAGGACTCGAGCTTCGCCTCCAGCCGCAGCTGCACGTTCCCGCGCAGCGCCTTGGACACCGGACAATTGTCCCTGGCCGACTCGGCCGCCTTCTGGAACGCGGCCGCATCCAGTCCTGGCACCGTGCCGCGCACCGTGAGCGCGATCATCGTGATCTTGGGCGCCCGCTCCACAATCTCGATCGTGCAGGCCGCCTCGGTGACGATGCGGGTGGCGACGGTGCCGGCCCGCTCGAGGTCCGCCGACAGGGCCATGGAGAGACATGATGCGTGGGCCGCCGCGATCAGCTCTTCGGGCGTCGCGCCCTGCGCACCTTCAAACCGGGTCAGGAACGTATAGGCGCCCCCGAACGTGCCGCTGGCGGCGCGAAACTGGCCCTTTCCACCCTTAAGCGTCCCTTCCCAAACCGCCGTCGCGCGACTGGTCGGCATTTGCACACTCCTTTGGAGGGAGGTAATGCCGTAATCTGGCGGGGCGGCGCACCAGACGCTACGCTATCTGCTCGACTTGCTTCCCGGAGACACCATGGCCACCAAGCGTAAACCGAAGCGCCCCGCGAAACGCGCCCGGCGCCCCGCCTCACGAACCACATCGCGACGCCCCAAGCGCCATCGACCCGAAACGGCTCGCGCCCGCATGCTGTCGGCATCGCTCACCGTCGACGCCCTGACCCGCAGCGTCGCCTGGTACGAACGCGTGCTCGGCTTCACGGTGACGGACCGCTGGGAATCCGACGGGACGTTGCACGGCGTCGAGCTCGCCGCGGGCGATACGCGAGTGACGTTGAACCAGGACGACTGGGCCAAGGGCCGGGATCGCGTCAAGGGTCTGGGCGTGCGGTTCTACTTCTCCACCGTGCAGAACATCGACCAGCTGGCGGCCGACATCACCGCCCGCGGCGGGGTGCTCGATTACCCGCCGCGCACGATGCCCTGGGGATCACGCCTCTTCGCGATCACCGATCCGGACGGCTTCAAGATTTCGTTCGTGCAGCAAAAACCCTGACGGGTGGACCCGAGCCCGGTGCTGCGCGCCCTCGCGGAGACGTTCGTCCCGGGGGCGGAGGCGGTTCGCCTGGCCGACCATCTGGCCGAAACGATCGCGGCCCTGCCGCACCGCGCGGTGAACGCGCTGCGGGCCGGAGTGGCGCGCCCGTTCACGACGATGTCCGTTCCGCAACGCGAACGGTATCTGCGCGGCTGGGCCACGAGCCGTCTGCCGCTGCGGCGGGGGCGCGCATCATCGTGGAAGCCAGCGTCCGCCGGGTCGTCATCGAGACGGGACGCGCCGTTGGGGTCGAGGCAGTCGTGCGGCGCGGTCCATTCCCCCTCCCTGTTGTTGCGGTCCGGCGTGCGACTCCCGGCGCTCGGCCGGCATCTCGCACTCCACCCGGCGACGGCCGTGTTCGGTCTCATGGACGAAGCGGTCCGCCCCTGGACCGGGACCATCCAGGCCCACTATTCGGACCAGTTCGCCGACCTCGACCGCGGCTACGGTTTCAAGCTCGAAACCGCGCCGCTGCATCCGTCGCTGTTCGCGCTCGCGACGCCGTGGGAATCGGGCGTCCAGCATGCCGAGGCGATGTCCCGCCTGCCACACACCGCTCGGGGGTGAACCCGATGCTGACGGTGATGGGGATCGCGCACCGGGCGGCGGGAATTGTAGCGACGCGGGTTTGAGCTCCGAAGCCAGAGCCGTCAGCCGTCAGCGATCAGCCCAATGACTCGAGGCCTCGAGCGCCGGTCCAGATGAGTGATGTCCCGAAGGCGACGAAGGTGAGGTTCCTAGTGAATACCGCCGCCCGCGAACTGCTTGACCAGGTCGCCAATCACGCCCTTCGCGTCGCCGAACAGCATCCAGGTGTTGTCCTGGACGTACAGCTCGTTGTCGATACCGGCGAACCCGGGGTTCTTGCTGCGTTTGATGGCCAGCACGGTCCTGGCCTTGTCCGCGTCGATGATCGGCATGCCGTAGATCGGCGAATCCTTGGCGTAACGGGCGGCCGGGTTGACGACGTCGTTGGCGCCGATCACGAC
>JBOHST010000012.1:0-21325 GCA_050733375.1 Gemmatimonadales bacterium | reverse complement strand
GGTACGGCCTGTTCATCGGGGGATCGGGTCTCTCGGGGTCGGGACAGCGTTATACCTACTTCATCATTCGCCATGACGGCTCATTCCTGATCAAGCGCCGGGTCGGCGACTCGACCTCGGTGGTGACGCCGAAGTGGACGCCGAACCCGATCGTGGCGAAGCCCGACTCCGGCGCAACCGGCGACCTCCCCCAATCGATCGCAAACACCCTGACGATTCAGGTGGCGGGAACAACGGTGTCATTCTCGATCAACGGGACGCAGGTGTTCAGCGCCCCCGCGACGGACGTGGACGCGAAGGGAGTGGTCGGGTACCGGGTGAATCACAATCTGAACGTGCACCTCGGACCCCTGGCTATCACCAGACCATAGACGCCAAGTGTTTTAGGGAGACGCCTAGCCGCCGAGGCGCTGAGAGGGGATAAGATGCGAGGAGGCAGGAGTGCCACACCTCGCCCCTGACTCCTCATGCCCACCCGGCGGCTCAGCGGCTTGGCGTCTCCCCACGCGGCTGCTGCGTCTGAGCGTCTACGAGAGTAAGCGCCAGCACCAGCACCATCAGCGCCCCAATCAGAATCACGCTGAACGACTCCAACACATCACGCGCGTGCCGTCCCACGATCGTGGGGGCGCTGAGCGTGATGCAGGCGAAACTGCCCCACCACAGCACCCAGCGCCACGTCCGACCCGGCGCGTCCGCTGGGAGGCGGCGCAGCGCCCACCACACGAACGTGTACGGCACGATCAGCACGACGTAGTGCGCCTTCCAGGCGAGCGGATCGACCACCACCATCGCCCCCAGCAGGATCGCGAGCTCGGCGGCGGTGCGGCGATCGGCCCAGTCGGGCGGGTGACGCCGGAAGCGCCACGCGAGCCAGAGTGCCGCCGCGAGCGCCACGCCGAAAAATACCCGTCGCACCGTCTCGCCCGACCAGTCGGCGACGGCATACTGGACCGGGTCACGGGCGCTCCCGGCCGTGGTGAGCAGCCGTTTGGCCGCCGCCGGAAAGGACTGGTTCATGAAATGCGGGGCTGGGTCGGCGGTCTCCCGCACCGCCACAGCGCGCCAGGTGCGCCAGTGCTCCAGCGCCCGACCCGGCCCGAACACCGCCGTCGGCAACGCCACGTTGAGTGCGACCAGGAACGCCGTGGTCCAGCCGAGCTCCTTCCAGGCGCGCTTATAGAGGAGATACGGCACGAGCAGGATGGGCACGGCTTTGGTGCTCGCCGCAACCGCGAGCGAGAGCCCGCCCAGCGCCGGCCGGCGGCGGCGAAAGAGATGGAAGGCAAGCAACACCAGAAACAGGATCTGCGCGTTGATCTGGGTGTGTTGCAGGTGTTCCTGAAACAACCGCGCCGTCATGAGAAACGGCACCAACACCGCGCTCGAGCCGAACGCCGGCCGGCCGGAGTCGTGCGGCCAGAACGTCAGCGCGTCGCCGTCCTCGAGAAAGAACTGCGCCGACAGTTTGCAGCACCCCCAAATGGCGAGGGCGCCGCCGATCTGCCACAGCAGCAGGGCCAGTGTCGCCGACAGCTTCGCGACCAGCGCGAGCGCCGCGCCCACGAAGAGGAAGAACGGGGGCCAGGTGTTGAGCACCAGGGTGTAGGGATCGGCGCCGGCGAGCACCCGGTCGCCGACCCTGACGTAGCCTTCGAAAATGACCGCGTGCTGTCGTCCGAGGGAGCGCGCGATCTCGGCCGCCGCGGCGAGCAGCACCAGCGCGTAGATGGCCCCGAGCACGAGCCGAGTGGCCCGCGCGGTGCTCAGCACCGGCCAGGGGTCGCGCGGGAGCACAAAGCGCAACCCCGTCACGGCGGGGGCGGCTCCAGTACGAAGCTCAGCCGGCCGTGCGCGTCTCGCAACGCTCGCTCGACCTCCTCGGGCCGCTCGCCGCGCGCGAAGATGAACCCCGGATAGCGCGAACCCTCCGGCCAAGGCACGAGCGACTGGCCGGGATGGGCGGTGATCACGATGTCCTCTACCCCAGGCACGGCGCACGCCTCGGCGACACCCCGCACTTCCCGAAACACACCGGCACGTGGCACCGGAATCATCATGACCCCCGCGGGGCGTCGCTCGCGCTCGAGCGAGGCGATCGGCAGTCCGAGCGCGTGGCGCAGCACCAGCTCCTCGAGTGAGGTCCCGTCGCCGAAACGCAGCACGGCGCTGCACCGGCCCCCGATGGGACGCGCCGCCAACTCGATGAGCCATGGACCACGATCGTTGTGACGCAGTTCGGCGTGCACCGGACCGGTGCGGAGCCCCAGGGCACGTGCCGCTGTCGCGGCACACGCCGTGAGCGCCGCCTGCTCTCGCTCGGGGTGCCGGGACGGAGTGACGTAGATCGTTTCCTCGAAGAACGGGCCGTCCAACGGTTCGGGCTTGTCGAACAGCGCGAGGCGCTGGAGCTCCCCGTCGATCAGCAGCCCCTCGAGCGCAACCTCGTAACCCGGGACGAACTCTTCCACCAAAAACTGCCCTGCCGGACCCCCACCCCGGCACCCGCTCGCGTCGGACGCCTCGAGGATCGCCCGGAGCCGACGGACGGCGGCGACCAGGGCGGCCGGCGTATCGGCGCGGATCACGCCCCGGCTGGCGCTGAGACGCAACGGCTTGACCACGCACGGAAACGGAGTATGCGTCGCGAGTGCCGCCACATCGTCATCGATGTGGTGCAGCGAGAACGCCGGAATCGGGACGCCGTGCGCCGCGAGCGTCATTCGTTGGCGCTGTTTGTCGCGCGCGGCGAGCACGGCGGCCATCGGGTTGGTCGGGCGTCCCAGCGCGGAGTTGATGGCCGTGGCGATGACGACGCTGTCGTCGTCCACGCCGAGGGCGGCGGCGATCGGATGACGGCGTGCGAACTCGCGTGCTTGCTGCGCCGCCCGCTCAGGGTCCTTGAAATCGAGGGTGAGCAACGCTTCCGGGCGGGATTCTTCGAATGCGCTCGGCTGCTCCGAGGCCACCGTCAGGTCCACCTCCAGGCGGAGCGCCGCTTCAACGAAAGCGGTCGTCCGGTACGTGGCGGTCGGCAGCAGCAGCAGGAGGCGGGACAGACTACTTCTTGGCGGACGCGAAGTACGGGTTCGTCCCGGAGGTGTGGTCCGTGATGTCCATGATGCCCTGTACTTCCGGGATGTGCTGGGTCAGCATCCCCTCGATGCCCTGGCGCAACGTGACACTCGCCATGCCGCAGCCCTGGCACCCGCCGCCCATCCGGAGCATGACGACGGCGTCCTGCACGTCGATCAGCTCGACGCGCCCTCCGTGGCGGGCCACCATCGGGTTGACCTCCTGCTCGAACAACTCATTGACCCGTTCGTACAGCTCGTCGTCCGAGAGGCGTGCCGCCCCGATCGTCGGGGCCTTCTCGGCGACCGGCGGAACATTCGCCGCGAGCGCCTGCCGGATCGCCGCCCCGACCGATTTCCCGACCACCTGCCATGGTGTCGGGGTGTTCTTGACCACCGTCACGAGACCACCCGCGACGATGATTTCGGTCACGCCCGGGATCGCGTACAGCGCCTCCGCGAGCGGAGAGCCCGTGGCGTCCCCGCGCGACGCGAAGCGACGCAGCCCGGCGTATACCGTGCGGTCGACCTGGAACTTGCAGCGCCCCTCGTCGACGGGCTCGGCGGTAATGGCGATGGGACCGTCCATGCCGGGAAGTATCGTCACCGGGTCAAGCGCCAGCAACGGGTGAACCGATCCCGCCGCTCACGCGATCCCGGCCCCCGCCCGAAGCTCCTGCGCTGCCGCCACCAGGTTCTTGAGCGCCGGGATCGTTTCGGCCCAGCCGCGCGTCTTGAGCCCGCAGTCGGGGTTGATCCAGATCTGCCGTGCCTCGAGCACCTTCTGCATGGCGCGCAAGGCGGCGACGATCTCGCTGACGGCCGGCACCCGCGGCGAATGGATGTCGTAGACGCCGGGACCGATCTCGTTCGGGTAGCGGTAGCGTTCGAACGCCCGCAACAGCTCCGAGCCCGAGCGGGCGTTCTCGATCGAAACCACGTCCGCGTCCATGCCGGCAATCACCTGCACGACGTCGTTGAACTCGCTGTAGCACATGTGGGTGTGGATCTGCGTCGCGTCACCCACGCCGCTCGTCGCGAGCCGGAACGCGTTCACCGCCCACTCCTGGTACGTCGGCCACTCGGCGCGCCGCAGCGGCATTCCCTCGCGCAACGCCGGCTCGTCGATCTGGATCAGCCGGATCCCCGCCGCCTCAAGGTCGGCGACCTCGTCGCGGATGGCGAGCCCGAGCTGTTTGGCGGTGTCGCTGCGTGGCTGGTCGTCGCGCACGAACGACCACTGCAGGATCGTCACCGGCCCGGTGAGCATCCCCTTCACCGGCCGCTTGGTCTTGGACTGTGCGAACGCGCTCCAGCGCACCGTCATCGGTCCTGGGCGGGCCACATCCCCGTAGATGATCGGCGGCTTGACGTATCGCGTTCCGTAGGACTGCACCCATCCGTGCTCGGTGAAGGCAAATCCCGCAAGCTGCTCGCCGAAGTACTCCACCATGTCGTTGCGCTCGAACTCGCCGTGCACCAGCACGTCGAGCCCGATCTCTTCCTGCAGCCCGAGCGTCTTGGTGATCTGTTCCTCGATAAAGCGTTCGTAGTCGGGGGCGCTCATTCCGCCGTCGATGAACTTGCGCCGGGCGCCCCGCACTTCCGCGGTCTGCGGGAAAGAGCCGATGGTTGTCGTGGGATACAGCGGCAGCTCGAGCTGCCGGGTGCGACGCTCGAGGTAGGGCGATGCGCGCCGCAGGTCCGCGTCGGTCACCGCCGCCACCCGTTGCCGCACCAGGGCGTGATGGGTGAGCGGGGATGCACGGCGAGCCGCCGCGGCCCGGCGACTCGTCTCGAGCGCAGCAGCCACCGCCGGAGGTCCCTCGCGCACGCCGCGCGTGAGTGTGGCCACTTCCCCCAGCTTCTGTTTCGCGAAGGCGAGCCAGCCGCGGAGCTCCGGGTCGAGCTGCGTTTCCAGATCGAGATCGAGCGGCACGTGGAGCAACGAGCAGGATGGTGCCACCCACAAGAACTCGGGCCCCACCCGCTGCGCCGCCCGGTCGAGCATGGGGAGCGCCGCTTCGAGGTCGGCGCGCCACACGTTGCGGCCGTCCACGACACCGAGGGAGAGCACCCGCCCGTCGGGCCACTGCGCCAGCGACGCCTCGAGCTGGCCCGGCGCCCGCACCAGATCCAGGTGCAGCCCGTGCGTCGGCAGGGCCAGCGCGGTGGGGAGATTGTCGTCCAGCCCGGCGAAGTACGTCGCCACCAGGATCTTCGCGCCGCCCGAGCGCTCGGCGAGGTACCCGTACGCCGCTCGGTACCGCTCGAGCTCCGCCGGCGTGCGATCCAGGGCGAGCGTTGGCTCGTCGAGCTGCACCCACGGCGCGCCCGCTGCGGCGAGTCGCCCGAGCACCTCGGCGTACACCGGCAGCAACCGGTCGAGCAGATCGAGGCGATCGAACCCGCTCGCTTTTCCCTTGCCGAGCAGCAGGAAGGTGACGGGCCCCACGAGCACCGGTTTGGTTTTGATCCCCAGCGCCAGCGCCTCCGCGAACTCGTCCACCGGCTTCGTGGACGCGAGCCGGAACGACTGGTTGGGAGAGAGCTCCGGGACCAGGTAGTGGTAGTTCGTGTCGAACCACTTCGTCATTTCCATCGCCGTGACGTCGCGAGCCCCGCTCTGGACGCCGCGCGCCATGGCGAAATAGGTGTCGATGTCTACTGCGGTGCCCGCCCAGCCGTAGCGGGCCGGCACGGCGCCCACCAGCGCGCAGGTGTCGAGCACCCGGTCGTAGAAGGAGAAATCGTTGGAGGCCGGCAGGTCGATGCCGGCATCGCGCTGCAGCCGCCAGTGCCGCGCGCGCAGCTCGGCGCCGGTCGAGAGCAACGACTCGCGCGTCACCTTGCCGCTCCAGTAGCCCTCGGTGGCGCGCTTCAACTCCCGCGCGGCACCGAGGGGCGGAAACCCGAGGGTATGAGAAGTGAGCATGGAGCGGCAAATCTAGCGAAGAATAGGCCCACCGTCGCGGGTGCGCTTCGGCGGGGGCGGACTCCCAAAAACGACCATGAGCGAACAGTCTAACTGTCCGCTCATGGAAGGCTCATTGCCGGGGTGCTCGATCTTACGGCGTCACCACGCCATGCAACACCGGCGTGAACAGCACCTGACGCGGCGGTGTCGGACCCGTGACGATGAAGCTGTTCTCCACGTCGAAGTCGACGGTCACCACCACCGCGGGCGGCTCGAGGTGGATGGGGCCGGAGAACCCCACCTTGATCCCCGTTTGCATCCCGCTCGGTACAAACAGGACTCGAGGGTCCACCTCACCGTCAAGCGTAACCTTCGCCGAATCCACGACCAGGCGCAGCTGGGTGTAGTCGCCCGCCGGGATTGACGCGTCGCCGAGCAGGGTGGTGACGCCGCCCTGGAGTGCGAGCAGGTCATATTCGGTCGAGGGGCCCGTCGTAATCGTATCGCGCGCGGTTCCATCACCCCCGATCAGATAGACGGTCGAAATGAAGGCGGACGCCGCCGTGATTGCCGGATCGGGAGCGTCGGTCAGACGGACATACACGTGGGTCATCTGGGGCCCGGCGCCGGACTCGCATCCGGCAAGCGCAGCTAGCAGGCCCATAGCAATGCCTTTTGAAATCCGCATGATCACACTACTCCCCGTGGGATATTGTCTTTGGGATTAGAGTCTTTTGCGAAGCTTCGTCCTAAAGAGCTGCGTGGCAGGCGCTTGGTAACGCCGCCGCCGTCGAGTCAGGGCTTGTGGGGGTTCTCTTGTCCCTGTCCCTGACCCCTACCACGGGGTCGAGGCGCGAGATGGGCTGCGGCAGCGCGCTCCAGCCCCGCCGCCGCAGCGGCGGGCGGCACGCCGCCGGCCGTCGCCGCCTGAACCTGCCCTGGGAGGCTGACGAGCTCGCTCACGGGGCGGCCCGAGCGGATGGTGGCCCGGACCAGCCCCACGGTCTCCGCTCGCGGGACACCGAGCGCCCTGAGCGTTCCGGCGACCTGCAGGGCCGTGGCCGCCGGGTAGGTGCGATCCGCCGTCCGCGCGATCGCTGCGACGTCGCCCCCTGAAAGGCCCGCCCTCAACGCGAACGCGCCTGCCTCGACGGCGTCCGCGTTCGCAGTCCCGGTCTCGGCCAGCAGTCTGGCTGCCTGGTCGAGGTGGCCGAACTCGGTGCGAACGGCGGCGAGGATCAGTTCTGCCGGAGCACCCTTCGCCACTCCCTCCAGGGTCTTGTCGACGAGCAGTGTGCCTGGGAACCCACGCACCGCAGCCGAGTCCAGCAGTGCCGTGACGGAAGCCGCGAGCGATGGCGGCACACGGCCGGCAAGCTGGGCATCCACGGGGCGCTGCGCCGCAAGGCCGGGCGCGAGCATCAGGGTCAGCGCCATGAGACGCGTCTGTCGCATCACAACACCCGTCCCTGCGCGGCGCTCACGCTGACCACGCTATTCTTACGGCCGAAGCCGTCGTCGACGGCGGGGGCCGCCGGATCGACCTCCCAGCGCACACCATCCACGACGAACCCGTATTGATGCTGACCGACCGGCAGCCCGAGCGTGACCGTCCACACCCCGTCGTCCCCGACCCGCGTGAGGGGGGTCGTGCCCGCGTCCCAACGGTTAAAGGTGCCGGCGAGGGTGACCTGTTTCGCCGCGGGGGCGAAGAGGACGAACTTCACGTACACGCTCTCGGGGGCGGCAGCCGTAATAGGTGCGACCGTCGCCGGATCTTCGCTGGAACCCGGTCGCCCGAATATCAGGGCGAGCACCGCGGCCGCGGCCACAGCGCCCACGACCCAGGGCGGAACGCTCGGCGCTGTGAACCAGTGCCAGAGGACCGGGCCCGAGCTCGCCCGGACGCGTCGGGCCGCCGCATGCTGGCGCACTGTTTGCATGACCCGAGCTTCGAGCCTGGATGTGAACGTCACATCCCGACGATCCACCGCCCCGAGCAGGCGGAGGGCCTCGTCCGCCTCCGCCAACAACTCGGGCGGCAACTCGGACAGCGTACGCTCGCCGTCCAAGAGCTGCTTGATCACAGGATGGAACGATCGGCTCATCGCATTTCCTCGAGTAACTCGCGCAGCCGGTCGTAGGCCCGGTGCATGCGCATCTTCAGAGCCGCGACGGTCGTGCCAACACGACCGGCGATCTCCTCGTAGGACAGCTCCTCCACGTGCTTCAGCACGAAGACATCGCGTTGTTCAGGCGTCAAACTCTGCAACGCCCGTTCAATCCCCCGTGCCCGCTCCCTGCGCTCCAGCGACACCTCGGTGTTCTCAACCGCCGCCACATCCGGCGCTCCGTCGAGAGCTGTAAACCGCTGATCGCGACGCCGTTCCGCGAAACAGCGGTTACGCAGGATCAGAAAGAACCACCCCGCGAAGTTGTCCGGGTCGCGGCACCGGGCCAGTTGATCGTAGGCGCGGACCAGCGCATCCTGCACGGCGTCCTCGGCCGCATCTACCGAACCGAGCATTCGCGTGGCGTAGCGCGCATAGCGATCCTGGTAGCGACGCACGAGCACGGCGTACTGCTCGACGTCACCCGCCAGCACCGCTCGCACGACCGTTCCGTCGGGCGAGCCCGCCGCCGTTCGATCCACCCGGTCTCCCTGGGTCACGCCTGGTTACCCATGCGGATGCTAGGAGGCCGGGTCATCCCCGGCAACCACTTGAAGATGGCCTTACCCCCGTTTCGGTAACACCATGCAGGCGCCCCGGACCCCGTTACCCGGACGGTGCCAGCCGGCTCTTCACATTGGCTCGCCTGCGGGGAGCCGTCTATCCACCGGGAGATTCTCTTGTCCGTGACCGCCGTCGACCCCGAGCTCCATCCTGACTATTGGCTTGTCGCGCGCATGGCGGCCGGGGAGGCGGCTGCCCTGGACGAGTTGCGAGAGCGCCACGGGCGCACGACCTACGCTTTGGCGTTCGCGATCCTGATGGATCCGGTGGTTGCCGAGCATGCCGTTTCGGAAGCGTTTTTGGAAGCATTTCGCCTCGCCGACAGCTTTACCCCCGGTGAGGTCACTGTCCTGGCCTGGTTGACCGGCCTCACTCGCCAGCGCGCAGTAGCCGTAGCCGCCAGCCGCTACTAGGTCAAGGGGTCATCCGGGCGTGAGGGGGAGCACGTGAGTGCGCCCCCTCGTATTTTGCGGGCTCCATGCCGCGATCGCCCGCCCTCTTCATTATCGCCGCACTCGCCGCGGTCGGACAGCGAGACGTAAGCGCCCAAACCGACGCGTCCGTCGGTTTCGGATTGGGTACGGTACGATACTCCGGCGCCACGAGCTTCGGGATTGCCTCGCTTGGCCCTGTCTTGCGCCTGCTCGCGCCCGGTCGCGAGATGTCACTCGGTGGCACGCTCACCGCTCTCCCACGAGGCGACTGGTACACGCAGGGCCGCGCGGCCTTGTGGGCGTCGACCCCAGTGTTCGACAACCGGTCGCGCCTGGCGATCGATCTCGGACTCTCCGGCGCCACGCAGGGCGCAGGAACCGGCACGGGGGCGGGGCTGCTGGTCGCCGAAGCTCTGTGGGTCGCCCCCACATGGGGAGTGGGAATTGGCGCGGGACCTGCGTCCGGGTGGATCACCCACGATGCCCCGATCACCGCTTTCTACTCCCGCCTGCGCGGGTGGTGGCAAGTCCCTGCAGCTCCGCTCACGCTTTCTGCCGCCCTGGCGCCGACACGTTTCCCTCGCGACTGGTTCACCGACCTGGATGTCAGAGTGTCCGCTCGGCGCGGCAGGCTGGAGGCCGGCCTGTCGACGTCCGTTCGTGTGAGCGGAGTATATGGCTCGAAGGCGGCGGCCCTGGCTACGGCGGAGTGGCAGCTATCGCCGCGTGTGACATTCGAAGCGGGCGGCGGCAGTCTTCTCCCCGACCCTTACCAGGGCTTTCCTCGGAGCGGCTTCGTTGCGGCCGGCGTGCGGCTCCACTTTCCCACTCGCGCCCGGATCGCGCCGGTGAAACGGGCCGGCCCGCTCTCGATCTCCCGTCGCGACGGCAGCCTCGTCCTGAAGCTGCATAGGCCGGGAGCGCAGACGGTATCGATCGCGGGCAACTGGACTGGGTGGACGCCGGTGCCGTTCACTCAGCTGGGGAACGACGCTTGGCAGGTGGTCCTCCGCCTGACCAACGGCATCCACTATTTCACGCTCTTCATCGACGGCGTGGGGTGGACGATCCCCGACGACGTGCCGAGTGTCCCCGACGGGCTCGGGGGACGGGTTGCGGTGCTGACCGTTCTGTGATCGCTGTGGACGTGGAAACGAGAAAAAGGGCACGGTGCGCTGTGCCCTTTTTAATCGTCTACCTGACACGGTCCCGTTACGGCAGCCGCGGCAGCACCTCGCTCGTCGGGATCGGCAGGGTGGAGAAGACGTTGTCGTCCGGCCGATCGATGAGGATCTGGTTCAGTCTCCCAAGTCGCCGCATGTCGACCCACCGGTGACCCTCGTACAGTAACGAGTACTTTTTCTGCACCAGCAGTTCGTCGAGAATCTGGGCTTGGGTCAGGCCCGACAGCCCGGCGATTGCGGCGAGCCCGCCGGAATTCACACGGATGTAGTTGATGTCATTCGCCGCCTGGGTCGCGTTGCCGAGCGCGTTGTTCGCCTCGGCGCGGAGCAGGATCAGCTCCTCGTTACGAATGATCGGGACCGGCGCGTCGGGACTGGAGTAGCGGATCCAGCCAAGGTTGGAGGTCAACAAGGGCACGCCAGCCTGGGCCGTCGTGGGGCGAGTGATCACCTTTGTCGCGAAGCGGTTGTCGTCGCCGCCACCCGGCTTTGTCGCCACGCTGTCGCGGATCGAGGGATGCACCAGGTTTTCCCCGGTGATCGGGTTCTGGAACAGCGGGTTGGCCGCGTCGCCGGGGTTGGTGCTGTAGACGTGATACACGCCGTCGTCCAGCGTCGCCGGCCCGGAGGTGTCGACAAAAGCCGCTGCGAGCGCTGCAAGCGCGGCCGTGTAACAGGTGTTGCCGCAGCTCCCGCTCCCCCGGTACACCTCGACGCGCGCCTTCAGCGCCCGGTTGAACTTCAGGAAGTTCGCCACCGTCGAGAAGTCACCTCGCACGGGGTCGTTGAATCCGCCCCCAAAGTTGAACGGAAACGCCGTGCCGCCGGCGGTGAGATGCGTTTGCGCCAAGTCGAGCAACGCCGTGACGAACCCGTAGGCCGAATCGTTAGTGACAAACGGCGCCGGGGGTTGCGTCGCGTCGCGGTTCACGTCAATCGGGATCGAGTCTTCGGTGTGGCCCATCAACACCATCAGGAACGAATAGGCCTGCATGGTCTCGGCGAATCCCCGCGTGGCGCTCTGCTCCTCCGCCGAGAGCGCGGTGGCCGTGCCGATGACGTTCAAGAGGTCATTGGTCGCGCGTATGGCAGCATAGTGCTCGGTCCAATGGTCGCCACCGAACGCGCCGCCGCCCGGATCGAGTGGGCCCTCGATCAACTCGTCGATGAAGCGCGGGTCGGAGCCGTCGAAGCGGTATGCCTCGCGTCCCATGATCCCCACATCGAGGTTCCAATCCGCTGCGTCGGAGCGCGCGGCGACCAGGATGCCCGAGGCCGCCGACTGCACCTGTGGGCGCGACGGATTGTTGCCAATCGGTGGCGGGTTGTTTGGATCCGTAATGTTGAAGTCGCAGGCTCCCGCCGTGAGCATTGCGACCGTCAGCAGCACATGAGTCGATTTCATGGTCGGTGCCCTCGGTCAGAAGTCTAGGTCGACGGACACGAAGAAGCTGCGGCTCGGCGGGAACGGCGCCACGTCGATGTTTCGCACGATCGCCTGGTTCCCAAAGTTCGAGACCTCCGGATCAATCCCGCGGAAATCCGTGATCCGGATAAGGTTCCGGCCGGAGAGCGTGATCCGCGCGCCCTTCACGACCGAGCCGAACAGCTGCGCTGTCGCCGACGGTGGGATTTGGTACGACAGCGACAGCTCGCGCAACTTCACATACGACGCGTCCTGAACCCACGGCGCGGCCTGGCTCCCGAACACGGCGGTGCGCGCCTGGCTGGCTGCCTGGTCTTCGGCATTGCCGAACAGATCGAACAGCAGCTCAGTCAGGTTGATGACGTCGCCACCCTTCTTCCAATCCCAGAGCATCCCGAGGTTCCATCGCTTGTAATCGAGGTCGCTGGAGAACGACATCTGGAAATCGGGGTTCGCATCGCCAATCGCGCCCTCCGGGCCGACCATCTGGGTGGGCGACCTGCCCTCTTCCACTTGGAAGGTGCCAAGTGCGAGGCCGAACCCGCCGGTTTGGAACGTGGGCACCGGCAACTCGAGGATCTTGGCGCGGTTGGCGAAAAAGGTGGAGCGTATGATCCAATTCAATTCCGGACTCTGGGCGACCGAGTATCCCAGCGCGATCTCCACTCCGCGGTTACGCAGCTTGCCGCCGTTAAACACCCGCTGGGTGCGACCTGACGACGGCGCAAGGGTCGGCAGCTGTAGCATGTCGGTGATCGTTCGGTCGTACACGGAGACGTTCGCGTTCAAGCGGCCGTTGAACAACGTTGCATCGAACCCGCCCTCGATCTCCGTCTGGCGCTCAGGCTTGATCGCCGAATCCCCCACGAACCCGCCCGGCAAGCTGCCGAGGAAGCCGCCAATGACGCCCGTGAGATTCGCGGTGTATTGGTGGTTGAACGCGGGCTGGTTCCCCGTCTGTCCGACTGCCGCACGCAGTTTGATTTCGTCCACATCGGCTCGGCCGATCCCGACGAGCCGGTAGGAGACCGCGGCCTTGGGGTAGAGATAGTACTTGTCGGGATCGCCGTTGCGGCTAGACCGGTCGGCGCGGATCCCGGCGGTGAGCAGCAGCCGTTGCTGCATCGCCAGCACCTCTGTTTGCGCAAAGAGCCCAAAGTCCTTCTGCGGCTGCCGGTCCTGGGTGACGTTGATGTTCGTGGCCTGATCTACGTTGGTCTGGCCACGCAACACGTTGCGGCCGACGGTGTTGGTCGCGTTGAGGTCCCGGTCCACGTATTGCAGGCCCACTGCCGTGGTCGCCTGGAATGCCCCGGTGCTGGGGATATACGTGTGCACCACGTTCAGTAGCAGGTTGAGATTGAGGTTCGACGTCTTGCCCAGCACGATCGTGCCTGGCTGACCGTCGTTGGGCTCGAACTCGAGCTCGGGCGGCGACAGGATGTCGTTGCGCTGGGTGAAGTAGTCGAGTCCGCCGGTGGCGACGAAGCGCACGCTTTGCCGCTCGCCACTGATCGCCTCCCAGCGCAAGGTGCCCGCCCCGAGGGCGCGCCACACGTCCTCATCGTTTCGGAACAGCTCGTAAGTCTGCAGCGGGTTGCTGCGCTCGAAGGGGTTGTCCGGAAACACGCCGTTCACAGGCCGCAGGTCGACGAAGCTCGGCGTCAGCGGAAACACGAGATAGGGGCTGGTGCCGGTGTTGTCGTTGTTGGAGATGCCCCGCTGCGCGTTGCTGTGGATCACTTGCGTACTGACCGCCAGGCTCCAACGCGTGCCCAGCACCTGGTCGAGGTTGGCACGGATCGCCTGCTTGTCGTAACCCGTGTGCGGCGCGATACCGCCGTCTCGCTTCGCGAGCCCCGAGAGGAAGTAGCGGGTCTGGTCGGTGCCGCCGACGATGCTCGCACCGGTCTCGCTCGAGAGCGGTTGCTCGCTAAACAGCGTTCCGATGTTGTCGAAGTTCGGGCAGGCGTTGTTCGGCCCCAGATTGCAGAACTGGCCGGCGAGGGCGCCTGAGGTAAATGTCGCGGCATCCGCTGAATCGACGAAGACGCGAGACCGCAGGAGGTTCGCGACCCGGAACTGCCCAAACCGCTGCGTTAGGTGGAAGCGAGGGGCGCCGGTGCTACCGCGCCGGGTGGTAATGATCACGACCCCATTGGAGGCGGCCCCACCATAGATTGCCGCGGCAGAGGCTCCTTTCAGGATCTCCACGCGCTCGATATCGGCAGGGTTCAGATCGGCGATACGGTTGACCGGGTTGTCCTGGTTCGACGCGTTGCCACCCGCCGCAGCGGCCGTCACGGCGTTGATGTTGTTGCCGATGGCCGCATTGCTGATGACGAGCCCGTCCACGACGATCACCGGATCCACCGACCCGTTGATGGTGGACACGCCTCGCAGGTTGATCTGCGCTCCGCCACCCGGGGCGCCGGAGTTCGACTGGATCAGGGCGCCCGCGATCTTGCCCTGCAATCCCCCTTCGATGGTTGTGGTTGGCGAGCGTGCCAACTGCTGTGCGGTCACGGTGCTGACAGCCTGGGGCAGGTTCCGCTGCTCCACCGCCGTCGCCTGGCCCGTGATGACCACCGCCTCGAGGTTGAAGATGTCCTGGTCGAGGGTGACGTCGGCCGACTCCTGGTCAGCTGCGACCGGCACCTGACGGCGCTTAAACCCGATGCTGCGCACCAGCAGCCTGACGGGACCCGTCGGCGCCGCCAACGAGTATTCGCCGCGATCGTTAGCCACCGCGACGATAGGCGTGCCCACCACGGACAGGTTCGCCCGGGCGATTGCTTGTCCAGTTTGCGCGCTCGTGACCCGGCCGGTGATCATGCGTGCCTGCGCCTGGGCGTCCCGCGCCCCGAATGCCGTCGCGACGAGCACCAGTACTCCCGCGAACAATGCTCGCTTACCCACGGTCCCTCCTTGTTGCATGTGAACTACACTTCCACAAGCCAGAGTGACTATTGTGCCTGCCGATTCCCGAGACCGCAAGGAGGGGGTTAGACCCAGGAAATCCGGTAGCGACAGACGGTCCCGCCGCGGGCACGGCATTCCTCCTCCCTGATCTGCACCCGGGAAACGCCGCACATTTCCAGCGCTTTCCGGTGCCAGCCGACCACAGTCAGGCAATCGGGTGCGGAGAACGTTTCAGCATCGTACGTGGTGAGCACCGCTTCCTTGTCTCCCGTCTTCACATAGTCACGGCGGCCCGTATCGTAGTAGAGCTTGTAGATCTGCGGCGCCTTGGCGAGGAACGCGTGCGGGTCCCCGGGAGTGAGAAACGCCCGGTGCACCGTCGTGAGATTGGTCTCGGCGGAGGCCGCGCCGAGTCGTTCGAAGAACTGTGGCCTCCCATGCCCCACCACCTGGACGATGGCGTCGTCGAGCCGCCTGCCGAGATCGAACGGACACCACTGGATCGCCACGAGGTGGCGGAGCGCCGCCTGGTCCTCCGGGCCGAGCCCGGCGAGCACGCGCTCCACGCCATCTTTGCCGGCGAGCTGCTCCACGAAGGCGAGGCGGGACTTGAGCACCGATCCTTTGACCTGCTGCACGGACTGAGTCTCCTCCCCAATGCTGCGCCGCGACGACCGAGTGGGCACCGATCGGTGCCCGGAGGCAACCTAGCGCGAAGTGGTCGCGCCATCTATGCTGGCCGGCCATGAGCGGCTGGGACACGCTGGTGCTCGGGTATCACCTGACGAGCCGGCTGGCGTACGTGTTGTGGGTGGGGTGGGCGCTGCGGCGCGAGCAGCGCACCGGCCACTACGTGCGTGGCCACGGCGCCGAGGAGGGATTCCGCCGCTTCCGGCGAGTCGCGACCGCGTTGATGAACAACGACGCCGTGAGCTTCGTGGCCCTGTGCCTGCTCACACGGGGGACGCTGCCGATCCCGGCCCCGTGGTGGCTCCTGGTCGCGCTCGGCGCCGTGATCTCCGGGATCGGCATCGGCGTCAAACTGTGGGCGCGGGCCGCCGCTGGCCCCGACGGCTACTACTGGCGCGACTTCTTCAGCCCGCCGACCGCGCCGCTCGTGCCGGCCGCCGGGCCGTATCGCTACCTCCAGAACCCGATGTACACGGTGGGGAATTTGCAGCTGTGGGGCCTCGCGCTGGGCGTGGCGTCTACCCCGGGCCTCGGCGCGGCGCTGTTCGACCACGCGGCGATCCTGGTTTTCAATCACGTCGTGGAGCAGCCACACGTGAAGCTGCACTACCGGGCTGCCGGGCGACGGTGAGGACGGCGTGTGCCCCTGGTCACGTATCGGTGGGTCACGACCATCCGCGGGTGGGGACCCGTGGGGATTCTGGGGTAACAGGTCGGAAGTTGTTCGAGATCCGCGTGCTCTGTTCAAGGAGGCAACCATGTGGACGACCAACCGAATTCTTCCTCGCTCACTGCTACTGGCGGCGATGGGTTCTATCGGGTTCGGCGGCTGCGCGACCAAATCCCAGACCGGAGCGGTCGTCGGCGCCGCGGGCGGCGCCGTAGTAGGTGGGGTGATCGGCAAAGCCACTGGCTCCACGGCGAAAGGCGCCATCATCGGCGCCGTGGTTGGCGGCGCCGCCGGCGGCATTATCGGCGCGCGGATGGACCGTCAGGCGAGGGAGTTGCAGCAGAACATCCCGGGCGCCATCGTCGAGCGGGTGGGAGAAGGCATCACGGTGACGTTCCAGTCGGGTCTGCTCTACGGCTTCGACTCGGACGACGTGCGTCCCGAGGCGCGGAAAAACCTGCGCGCGCTGGCGTCGAGCCTCGACAAGTATCCCGGATCGGACATCCTGGTCGTCGGCCACACCGACCAGGTCGGGCCATCAGCATACAATCAGGGCCTTTCGGAGCGACGCGCCGCCGCGGCGGTGACCTATCTGGTCTCGCAGGGGGTGACTCGGACCCGGGTGGCCACACGTGGGATGGGCGAGACAGACCCGATCGACACCAACGAGACCGAGCTCGGTCGACAGCGCAATCGTCGAGTGGAAGTCGCGATCTACGCCAGCGAGGCGTATCGGGCGGAGGTGGCGCGGCGGGCGGGCAACTGAGCACTACGGTTGCGCGCAGCGGCGTGCGCAGCGAGCGTCCCGCATGTCCCTGCTCTTCGAGCGCCCCGGACCTGTGGGTCCGCTCCCGACGCTCGGCGGCAACGAGGTGCTGGCGGATGCCGCGCGCGTGTCCGTCTGCAAGGTCAAGGGGTCGATGTTCGCGGGCCGCAAGAAGTTCCTGATCGAGCAGTTCGGTGAGGCGGATTTCCAGGCCGTGCTCGCGCGCTTGGGCCCCAAGCCGCAGAGCTACGCCGCCACTCCGTTGTCGGTCCGGTGGTGCGAGTTCGCTGCGCTGGTCGAGTACGACCGGGCCATCTATGCGCAGTTCAGCTCGGGCCACCCGCACATCCTCGCCCTCGTCGGCGCGGCATCGGCGGAGTTCGGGATTGGTACCGTCTACAAGAGTCTCGACAACGCGGAGCTGATCAAGTTCCTCGAGCGCATCCCGCTGTTCCACAATCAGTACCTGAAATTCGGGCGGGTGGTGTTCAGCAAGACGGCGACCGGCGCGCAGTTGTCCCATTTCGACTACCCCTGCTACAGCCCCGTCTTCTGTGCGAGCGCGACCGGGTTCTTCCTGGAGGCGATTCTGCGCCATGGGGGGCGCGATCCTCAGGTGGTCGAGCCGCAATGTCATTGTCGAGGGGACGGCGTGTGCCGATTCGACCTCCGGTGGAGCTGAAGGGAAGCGACTTCCTCGCCACCTTGTCCCACGAGCTGCGTACGCCGCTCAACGCCATCATCGGGTTCGCCGAGCTCATCCATGACGGCAAGGTGGGTCCGGTCGCCCCTAAACAACAGGAATACCTCGCCGACATCCTCACGTGCTCGCGGCAACTGCTCCAGCTCATTAACGACGTGTTGGATCTCACCAAGGTCGACGCTGGGAAACTGGACTTCCATCCGGAGCCGGTGGACCTGTCCCAACTGGTCGGAGAGGTCCTGGCGACTCTGCGCACGGCCATCGCTTCCAAGGCGATTCACGTCGAGTCGCAGGTCGACCCGGGCCTGAGTGATGTCGTGCTCGATGCGGCCCGGTTCAAGCAAGTGCTGTACAACTACGTATCGAATGCGCTCAAGTTCACGCCGGAGGGCGGTCGTGTGATCGTCCGGGCACGCCCGGAAGCGGCGCCAGCAGCCTTCCGATTGGAGGTGGAGGACACCGGGATCGGGATTGCGCCGGAGGACATGGGGCGCCTGTTCGTCGAGTTTCAGCAGCTTAAGGCGGGCAGAGCCACACAACATTCCGGGACTGGCCTGGGGCTTGCGCTCACCAAAAAACTGGTCGAGGCACAAGGCGGGACGATCGGCGTTCGCAGTACGCCAGGCCGCGGCAGCGAATTCCACGCCATCTTCCCGCGCACCGCCCGGCGGAACCCGATGGCGACAGGGTAGCCGACGAACGAATCCGAGACCAGCGACTCGACCTGGCTCTCATCCTCATCCAGGGCACGCCCCAATACTTTCTCCGCCTGCTCCGAAACCGTGCTTCTTAGCGGAGGTGGAGCGGCGATCGAACCAGGCAAGTGGCCAGGGGCAGAATCGAACTGCCGACACGCGGATTTTCAGTTCGGTTCAGCACCGGCGCGCCTACGAGAGCAGCAGACACCACGAGACAATAACCGTTAGTTCGCAAGCACTTCGGCCGCCTGAGAGGGCGGCCGTCGTGCTGGTAGTTGCTCGTGCTGTTCCGCGCTGAGGGGGACAGTCGGGGGACAGCGAGTCACGACTGGCCCGAGCCCGGCACGACGATCTTCGCGGGCCTCAGCTTCTCCGCGCGACGCGGTTTCAGGTCGTAGAGGTGTGCGGAGTCCTCAGGGTCCAACTTGCCGGTGTAGTTCACCCCGAGCCGTACGATGTACATCATGTACTGGAACGGGGAAACGCGTGCCAAGATGTCCTTCCCGTTCTTGTCCCATCCGACGGTCAACAGATGGCCACGTGGCGGAAGCTCCTTCCCACTGAAGTCGCGCAACACGGGAGCCGTGCGGAAATCCACAAAGTCGGGCGGCTTGCCCTGATCGTATCGCACGAACTGGCGCACAGCGTCGAACTCCGGCCGGAGCGCGAGCGCGGCGCCGTGCACCTTCGTGAGGTAGTTGAACGCGATTTTGGCGACAGCACGTGCCAGTACCTTGTCGAACGTCAGCTCGACTTCCGCATTCACTCGATCCGAGGAGAATGGCTTGATGCCCTGCGTTTCCTGCGGGTTGTTCAGCGGCAGCCGCTCCTCCGTGAGTTTCCAGAGCCGCCTCTTGGAGTCGTCGGAATTGTAGAGAATCACCCGCTGCGGGCCGAGGTCCGTCGCGATCCGTTTGGGCCAGTTGGGTTCGTCCTTGAACTCCTGCTCCGTGAAATACTCCCAGCCCTTGCCGTCGCGTCGCTCGAATCCGAACTGCGGAACAATGTCCACGTAGGGTTCGATCTGGCCCGCGGGCGGCGGGACGAAGTCCAAGTATGCCCCGCCAAACTGCGACCCGTCGCGGGGCATCCTGGCCTGTACGCGATGCCGGAAAAATTTGTGAACATCTACTGGGTCCTTCAGACCGTAGCGGAACCGGAGCGTCGCCTCGGCACTGTCACGGTTCAGGAACAATTCGAGTGTGTCGCCGAAATACTGGTTGCACTCGGCGCACACCTCCTCCGTCAACGTGATCACGTCGCCCTTCTCGAACGTCCCGAGCGCCTCCGGGACAACATGCTCACGGTGGAATCCACACGATGGGTCAGTGCGCGTGCAGTAGATGCAAGTCGGCATGGACTGTCCCCCGATGTCCCCCGCGAGGCAAAAGTGCACCGTCAGCCGACAGCAAACGCGGCGGTGCCGTTCGCGGCTTGCCAGAAGCCACACACACTGCACTGGCGTACTGCTCGGCCCACGTCCGGGTTGCTGCTTGCCCCTAGGCTTGTAGTCCTCGCGGGTGCCCGCAGTCGGGACACGCGCGATGTCGCATCCGATGCAACGGGCGACCTGGCGCGGTCAGAACCGCCAGCGCAGGCCGATCTGCAGCGTCGAGTAGTGGCGGGAGAGCCCATTCACGCGCCGGTAGTCGTAGCGGCCCAGCAGGCTCAATCGGTGCGTGAGGCAGTATTTGAGGCCTGCACCGACGTTGAACCCCCAGGCCGTGTTGCTGGCCTCGTCGCGATATCGGCCCACGCCCACGTGCAACGAAGGCATGGGACACACGCGCGTCCAGGGCCACACCTCGAGCTCGGGCGAGAGGTGCGTCAGGTGGAAATCGCTGCCACCGGCGAGGTTGGCGAACCGGTCACGGCCCAGGTACAGGCCCAGCGAGGCGCGGACGCCTGACCACGCGAAGTGATGCGCCACCTTGATCCCGAGGCTGGTGGACCTCTTCGCCACGCTGCCGAACGTGCCATGCGGGAAGGTGATGCCGGCGTACACGGCCACCGAGTAACGCGCTTTGGCCTCGCAGTTGCAGCCGCGTCCGGGCGGAGTGAACTCGCCGGGCCGCTTACGCGCACCCGGTATACCGAACGATGTCCAGACGTAGCGCGTGAATCCCACCCCCGCGCTCGAGGTCCCGGCGGCCACGAGCTCCACGTAGTAGGAGCCCGGGATGGTGGCCGGAAAGCCGAGGCCATAGATGCCGTCGCTCGCACCGCCGTCGTGGTGCAGGCCGTCATCGAGCAACGTCACCGGCACCTTCACACCGTTGGGATCGCGCACGTAGCCACTGACCGAGGCGCCCAGGACAGACGCGCGGTCGGCGATCCAAACGCGAAGGGGCATGAGGTAGTCCGAGGGGCGGCGCGCGAGCTGGCGCGGACCGACTTTCGCGGTGAGCGAGGTCAGGGCCGACGCCGCGGCGAAGAACTCGGCGCCGGGCTTCTTCACCGCCACCAGGTACCTCCAGCGCCCGGCGGCGGGCGTCCGGATGCGGTACACGGAGTGCTTCGGATCCACGCGCAGGGTCACACCAGGCGGCGCGATGGTGATGGGCGCGGTGGCGCCTGGCGGCCAGAGCTGCACGTCGTACGCGTGATCGAGGTTCGCGTGGAACGCCACGGTCATCCAGTCCAGCGAGGGCTCCACGTCGAAGGAGCCCACGCGCCACGGCTTGTCGCGGATAGGCACCGTGGCCGTAGGAAAACCCTCGGCGTAGAAGAAACGCTGCTCGCCGCGCACATCTTCGTCGACGCGCTTGTACCAGTCCGCCAGACGGCTCAGCAGCTCAAAGGAGCCGGAGCCTTCGTTGAGATTGCGGAACTGCCCGTCGGTCACCGCGGCGATGTCCTGCAGCAGGACGTCATCGGCGTCCTGGCCCACGCCCACCGCGTCGACGCGGATGTCGTCGGCATCGAAGACGGGGCGCAGCGGTCCGCCCGAGCCCGGCGAATTCCACTTGGGAGCGTAGTTCTCGAGGCCATCGGTGAGCAGAACGATGTTGGGCTCGTGTCCGGCAACCGCGCCGGCATCGAGCATGTCGCGCGCTTCGATGAGGCCCGCGCCCGGCGAAGTCTCGGGGCCCACGAACCCCGGGGT
>JBOHST010000011.1:0-7077 GCA_050733375.1 Gemmatimonadales bacterium | reverse complement strand
AACAGGACGTCGGCCCGCGCCACCGCCGTCCCGCCCGCCCAACCGGGCAGCGCCGCCTTGGCGGCGGCGACCGCCGCCTCGAGCTCGGCAGGGCCGGCCGAGGCGACTTCCTCGAACGGCTCGCCCGTGGCCGGCTCGACAACGCGGATGACGCCCGGACCGCCCGGGCGTCGATCCGCGATCAACAGGCGCTGCATAAACGGCCGATCAGCGCTTCAGCTCCTTGCTCGCATCGATCAGCAAGGCAAACTCCTCCTCCGGCGCCTGCGCGACCAGCTTGTGCCGCCCGTACACCACGAAGTAGCCCAAGCCGAGCACGTACCAGATCGCCACGCCGTACACCGCCTTGTTGTAAGCCGGGTTAAGGAACAGCGTCACGAGCGTCGCCAGCGCGATCATTGCGGTGATCACCGCGCCGGGGATCCCCCACGGACTCCGGAACGGCCGATGGATGTTCGGGCGCCGCACGCGCAGCAGGATAAACGAGGCCATCTGCAACCCGTAGGAGAGCACCGCGCCGAACACCGCCATGTTGAGCAGCACCGCGCCGACGGGGCTGCCGGTGCCCGCCAGGAAAATCGCCAGGGCCACGCCGTACCCCATCAGCGATCCGACGATGAGCGCGACGTGCGGTGTCTTGCGCGTGGGGTGCGTGAGCGAGAAGAAGCGCGGGAAGTATCCCGCCCGGGACAGCGAATAGATCTGCCGCCCGAAGGCGAAGATGATCGTATGGAAGCTCGCGATCAGGCCCGCGAGGGCGATCAGCGACAATACGCGCGTGCTCATCCCGGCGCCGAAGATCGTATTGAGGCCGTCATTGAGCGGTGCCCCGGACGCTTTGATGCCGTCCGCGCCTGGGGCGATCGCGCTGTTGAAGAACAACACCAGGAACGCGAGGACCGCCAGGGTCGCCATCCCGAGGATGATTCCGCGGGGCACTTCCTTGGCCGGGTCCATCGTCTCTTCGGCCGCGAGCGGAACCTCCTCGATCGCCAGGTAGAACCAGATGGCGAACGGCAGCGCATAGAAGATTCCCAAGATTCCCTTCGGGAGGAACTGGGTGTTCCCCTCCGTTGGCGCGACGTTCAGCGCCCAGGTCTTGAAGTCCACGTGCGGGATGGCGGCCACGTAGAAGACCACCAGAATCGCGATCGCCAGAAGCGTGATGCATACCGTGAACTTGAACGAGATCTCCACGCCCCAGATGTTCAAGCCGGTGAAGATGGCGTAAAGGATCGCCCACCATACCGGCTGGGGGAGCAGGCCCGGGAAAACCGCATCGAGATACGCGCCGGAGAACACCACGATCACCGCCGGGGTCAGAATGTACTCCATGTTCTCGGCGAGCCCCGTGATGTACCCGCCCCACGGGCCCATGGAGGATCGGGCGAAAGAGTAGGCGGCGCCGGTGTGCGGCAGCGCGGGTGACATCGCGGCGATGCAGTAGACCAGACCTCCCCCGTTTCGGGATCTCAGTTGTCGGGGCGCTGGCATCCGGCAGCCCCTCCATGGGCCAGCTTCAGCGCCGATTATACGGGGCCCGCGGAAAAACCACTAGAGGCCTAGGGGCCGGCGGGGGAGCCCTCAACGCCCGGGGAGCGCCTCGTTGAGTATCCTCCCATCGGGAATCGACAACGGCGCGAGTCCCAGAAGCCGCGCCAGCGTCGGCGCGATGTCCACCGTCGCCGTCCGCGTGCCGTAGGTGCCGCCCCGAATCCCCTTCCCCCACAGGATCAGCGGAACGCGGGCGTCGAGGTCCGATGGCTGCCCGTGAGCCGCGTAGGCGATCCCGCCGCCGTACGACCATGCGTTCCACTCCGCCAGGGTCACGACGAGCGCCACGCCGGCGTCCGGAGCGAGCTGGTGCAGCCAGCGCCGCGCCACCGGATCGGCCGCCGTATCGGCGGCGGCGAGGTCGGCGGGCCGATCGACGCGCGCAACGCCCGGAACGGCGCGGATGCGGCCTGCGACGTCGGCCAGGACGCTGTCCGTGCGCACGCCGGTCGCCGCCAGGCGACCGTTGTCGCGCAGGAACAGCAACCCGGTATCGAACTCCAGCCACTGACGCGGCGCCGCGGCAGCCATTATCCGGTCGAGCTGCTGGTTGACCGCGGCAACCAGCGTGTCGATGTTGACCCAGCGCGCGTCGGGGCGCCCGTGCGCGCGCGAGTACTCGGGGAACGGCGTGACACCGTGGTCGGCCGTGAGCACCACGAGCAGCCGATCGCGACCGTAGCGGGCGAACAATCGCTCGAGGAACCACCCGAGGTAGCGGTCCAGACGCAGCACCTGATCCTTGAGCTCGCGCGAGTCGGGACCGAAGGCGTGCCCGATCGCATCGGTCGTGGAGAGGCCGACGGCGAGCAGGTCCGTCGCGTTCCCCTTGCCCAGCTTCAGCGCATCGACGCCCGTCAGGGCGAACGCGAGGGTGAGTGAATCCATTGGGGGCGAGCTTGCGAAGGCGTTCGCGGCACGCACGCTGTCGGTCGGCAGGCGATGCGGGAACATGACGTCGTGGCCGCCGTTCTCCCACGTCGCGCTGTCCGGCTCGGCGTAGGCCGTGTCCGGCAGCAGCAGGCCGAATTCCCGCCCCGCGGACTTGAACGGGATGCGCAGGGCGTTGAAGGCCCGCACCCAGGACGGCAGCGAGTCCCGGTAGTAGGTGCTCGTCGTGAACATCCCGCTTTGGTACCAGTACACATGCTGGCGCGCCGAGCCGATCGGCAGGATCGCCGCGCGATCCTTGCGGGAGACCGACAACGCGCGGCTGGTGCTATCGGCGGCGTGGAGCCAGTCGAAGAAGGCGGTGCCGCGGAACCGCCGTGGCGAGGCCCCGGCGCCTCTCGTCTCAACCAGCGGCGCCGTAGAATCTCCCACGCCGAGCGTATTGGTGATGATCCCGGTATGCGACGGCCAGCGCCCCGACAGAACGGTGGCGTGCCCGGGCGCCGTCTCGGTCACCGCGTGGTCCTGGAAGGCGTTGGTGAACACGGCGCCCTCGACCTGCAGCACCGCGAAGCCCTCGGTGAGATGCGCCCTCCACCGTGGCAAGTAGTCGGGACGGAGCTGATCGACGGTGATGACGACGACCAGCCTGGGTTTGACGGGCGCCGGGCCCGGGCGGGGCCACAGGAAGGCCGCGGCGAGCGCGATAGCCAAGGTCATGGACATGTCGTCAAAAATAACGGCCTAGGCGGGTTCCGCGACCGGCGCGTGACGCACCTGCGAGGAGAGCATCAGCGCGACGGCCATCGTGCCGGCCGCGATCCAGAACGGCACGCCGTGCCCCAACGTCTCGTACACGAGCGTCGCTCCGATGGGACCGACGATGGCCATGATGCCGCGAAATGTCTGCTGCACACCCATCGTGAGTCCCAGCTCGTGCCGGTCGGTACGCTGGCTCACGAGGGACGTCGTGGCGGGGAACAGGAACGCGGTCCCCGCCGGCACCAGGAGCAGGCACACGACGAACAATGAAAAGATCTTCGGGAACGGGAGCAGCGTGAGCCCGAGCACCATCAACGTCGCGCCGAGCCGCAACGTCCGCACTTCTCCGAACCGGGCGTTCACCCATCCCACCGGTCCGATCCGGAGCACCACCCCGACGACGCTGAACACGGTGAAGACGTAGCCCAGGTTCTTTTCGGTGAACCCGAAACTGTCGATGAGGTACAGCGACATCACGCCGATGACCGAATTGAGCGCGAGCATGCCCACCGCGTAGATCCAGATCATCTGTGACGCGGGGCGCCCCGGGTGGCGGATCACCTCCCATAACGCATGCGCTATCGGGCGGGGCGTCTTGTGTGGCAGGACCACGCCGCCGGACCCGACGACGTGCGGCTGCGGCACCCGGGACTCGGGAAGCCACTTCCAGGCGAACACCATGTTGATCAGCACGAGCCCGGCGGCGACGAGTCCGGGCGCCGCGACCCCGAAGTTGCGGGCGAGGGCCCCGATGACCGCGCCGATGCTCACGCCGGCGCTCGTTGCCGCCGAGAGCCACCCCAGGGCCTTGGCGCGCTCGGCGGGTTCCATCGTGTCGGCCACATAGGCTTGTGCGACCCCCGTCGTGCCCCCACCCAACCCCTGCACGATGCGACAGAAGAACAACAGCCAGAGGCTGTTGGCGAATCCGAAGATGACGTACGCAATGGCGGAGCCTCCGAGGCCGACGAGCAGCACCGGCCGTCGCCCATAGCGGTCCGAGACGCGTCCCCAGATGGGTGAGGAGACGAGCTGCGCGATGGCGAACGCCGAGAACAACACCCCGACGATCCAGTCCGCGGCCCCGAAGCGGCGTGCGTACGGGGTAAGCAATGGGGCGATGATCATCAGGCCGATCATGTCCACGAAGCACACCGCGATGAGCACCCACAGCCGTTTCATCGTCTCGCCCCGATCCCAAGCACCACGGCGCTGACCACCATCAACACCACCCCGAATGCCGCGGCGACTCCCATTTCGTTGACCCGCAGCGCGGCGTTGATCTCCATCGCGATGGGGCGGTTGTTATACGTGTACAGGATGATCGACGTGACGAAATCCCCCAGGGCGCCCACGAACGCGAGGCTCGCCCCCGCCGCCAGCGCCGGCTTGAGCTGCGGCAAGGTCACCCGTCCCAGCGTGCGCCACGCGCCGGCGCCAAGACTCGCCGCCGCCTCCTCGAGCGCCGGGTCGAGCTGGCGATACCCGGCGAGGATCGCTCGCCCCGTGACCGGGAGATTCCGCACCAGATAAGCGAGCGGCAGGATCACGATCGTGCCGACCAGCACCCAGCGCAGCTGCAGCGGCGCCGAGACGCTGAACGCCGTGGCCAGCGCCACCGCGAACACCGTTCCGGGCAGTGCCCAAGGCAACGCCAGCAAACTTTCGATCATGCGCCGCAGCGGGGCCCGGCGTCGCACCACCAGCCACCCCGCGCCGAGCGCGATCGCCACGGCGGCAACGGTGCTCGCCCCCGCCATCCAGAGTGAGTTCACGAGCGGTTCCAGCCGCTCCGGCTCCGCGAGCAGGCGCCGGTAGTTCACGAGGCTCAGCACCGGAGGCAGCGTCTCGGTGGTCCAGGTCGCATACGGCACGAGTGAGACGTGGATCAGCGTGAGGTGGGGCAACAGCAGCAGCGTCGCGAGTCCCCAGCCGACGAGGGTGGTTCCGGTGCGCACCAGCGGGCGTCGCAGCAGTCGGCGCCGCGGAGCGGTGCCCTTCCCCAGACCGACCAGGATGTCGTCGCCCTCGGTGCGCCGCAGCAGCGCCAGCCCGAGCAGGGCGATCGCCGCCAACGCGACCGTCTCCACCATCGCGAGGGCCAGTTCGCCGTTCTGCTTGGAGGCGAAGATCTGGGTGGTCATCACCCGGAACCCCCCGCCGAACACGTAGGGCGCACTGAACGAGCCGAGCGACGTCATGAACGTGAGCAGCGCGGCGCCGGCGAGCGACGGCCTGAGCAACGGCAGAATCACCCGGAAGAACGTGCGGCCACGGTTGGCGCCGAGCGCCTGGGCCGCCTCGAGCATGGCAGCGTCGAGTCGTGCCAGCCCCGCCCGGGTGAAGAGATAGAAGTACACGTACATCGAGTACGCGTGCACGAGCAGAATCGCGCCCGGACCCTGGAGATGCCACGGGGCACCCTCGAAGCGGAACACGAACTGCAGGAAGCGCGCGGCAAAGCCCGACTCACCGTACAGGAACAGAAACGCGATCACCCCCACGAACGGCGGCAGCACGGCCGGCAGCGCGATGAGGGAGCCCAGGAGCTTGCGGCCGGGGAACTCGAACCATTCGAACAGGAACGCGAGCGGCACGCCCACCAACGCCGCCAAGGCCACGCTCGCGAGCGAAATCCACACGCTCGCCCACAGGGCCCGCCATTCTCCGCCGCGGCCCGCAAACGCGCGCAGCGCCTCCCCGTGCGCGGCATCCACCACCACAATGAGAATCGGGTACAGCACCAGCCACGCGAGCAACAGGGTGAGCAGCACGGCCGGGAGCGTGGACCGCCGGCGATCCGCTCGCGCGCCGATCACGCGGCCTCCGTTCCGTCCCGAAACGCCAAGCGGCGTGCCGCCCCGAGGCTGACCCGCTCGCCCACGCGGGCGGCGCCCGGCTCGGCGAGCACTTCCACGCGATCCCCCGCGTCGGTCGTCACCTGATAGAACGCCGCCGCCCCGGTGTAGCGTCGTTCCGTCACCACGCCGGTGAGGCCGCTTCCCGTCGCCCCGAAGCGCAGCTGCTCCGGGCGCACCAGCACGACGTGACCCTCGGGCACGCCGAGCGCCTGCGCTGCCGCGCCGCGCAGCACGTTGGCCCGGCCGACGAACGTTCCGACGAACAGGCTGGCCGGCCGCTCGTACAGATCCTCCGGCGTGCCCACCTGCTCGAGTTGCCCCGCGTTGAGGACGGCGATGCGATCGCCGAGGTCGAAGGCCTCTTCCTGCTCGTGGGTGACGAACACGGCGGTGATGCCGACCCGCTTCACCAGCTGGCGCAGCTCGCGGCGCGTGCGCTCCCGCAAGGAGGGGTCGAGGTTCGAGAGCGGCTCGTCGAGCAACAGCACGCGCGGCGCGGGGGCGAGGGCGCGCGCCAGCGCCACGCGCTGTTGCTGCCCGCCCGACAGCTCCTGCACCTTGCGGCGCTCGAACCCCGCCAGGTCCACGAGGGTCAGCGCCGCTGCGACGTCTCTCGCCCGCTCCGATGCGGTCCCCCGGCCGCTCAATCCGAAGGCGACGTTGTCCCCCACGTCGAGATGCGGAAACAGCGCGTAGTGCTGGAACACCATCCCGACGCGGCGGCGGGCGGGCGGCGTGGCCGTCACGTCCTCCCCCTCGATCGCGACGCGACCCGTGTCGGGCTGCTCGAAGCCCGCGAGGAGGCGAAGCAGCGTGGTCTTCCCGCTGCCGGAAGGGCCGAGCAGCGCCAGGATTTCTCCCCGCTCGATGCCGAGCGACACGGGGCCGATCGTGACGGCCGGGCTGAAACGAACGCCGAGACCGTCGAGCGCGAGGTAGGCGCTCACCGTTCTGGTCCCTCGGTCCCCTTCCCGCGCACGTGCTCGTCCCAGTAGCGCATCCATTCGCC
>JBOHST010000010.1:0-13403 GCA_050733375.1 Gemmatimonadales bacterium | reverse complement strand
GAGCCAAATGCGATTCTGCTTGTCCGCGAGCAGCGCGCGGAGCTGCTCGGGGTTGACCTCCTGCTGCAAGCCCCGGTCTCGGACGTCCACCGCCAGCCGCATCGTTCCCATGGTTCCCCCAGGGCCTAGGCCAGGTTCATTTTTTTTAGTAGTGCTGTGAATCGGTGATGCGAGCGCAGGCTCGTGAACAGGAACGAGCCCTTGATCCCGTACACCGCGCCGGCTCGTTCCTCATAGGCTCGTTCCAGGCAATCCATCGCCTTGTCGTGGTCGCCGAGCCCCGTGTACACGTAGGCCAGAGCGTATGGTGAGACGTATGCCTGCCGCGAAAGCTCTTCGAGTTGTCGCAGCACTTCTTGAGCTCTATCGATCTTGCCTGCCAGTGCGTAGGCCTGCCCGAGCTGCGCAAGAAACAGGGTGCCCCCTCGGGAGAGCGAGACTGCTTGTTCCAATTTTGCGAGACCGTTGACCTCCAGGCCCGTTTTGAGAAGAGCCCACCCGAGCGTGGAATGCGCGCGAGGATAGCTTGGATCGAGCACGATCGCGCGTGTCGCCGCCTGCAAAGCCTCCTCGTACCGACCCGCCCGCAGGAATGCTGTGGCGACATCGGCCCGGTGGGCAAGCGGGTCGAGTTCGTAGGCGCGTTGCTGCATCGCGATGGCATCGTCGTACCGCTCGAGCGCTGAGCACAGGCGTCCGTAGAGGTCATAGGTATCGGCGCTGCTGGGACTCAGCTCGAGCGCACGTTTGAACCCCTGCTCGGCGCCCGCCCAGTCGAAGTCGCAAACGTATTTGACAAAGGCCAACATGCAGTGCGCTTCTCCGAGCTCGCCGTCGATCTCGAGTCCCTTCGTTGCGGCTTCCTTCGCCCGCTGATAGGCCTGGTCGCCTCTCAGCACGCCGAGCTCCCCCAGCTCGGTGTAGGCCATGGCCACGCCCGCGTACGCCAGGGCATAGGTTGGGTCTTGTTCGATCGCCCGTTCGAAGTACTCGATACTCTTGCGCATCCCTTCTTCTGAGTATCTGATGAAACAGTGTCGACCTTGCAGATAGAGTTGGTAGGCCTGCAAATCGCTAGTCGGCTCCCTGCGGATCCGCGTGCGCTCGTCAGGGGACAGCTGCGCCTCGAGGGCGGCCGCGATCTGCAGCGCCACATCGCTCTGGATCGCGAAGATATCGGTGAGCTGGCGGTCGTACGTCTCGGCCCAGAGGTGTCGGTCTTTCTCGGCGTCGATGAGCTGCGCGACGATCCGCACCCGGTCCCCGGTGCGCCGGACGCTTCCCTCGAGCAGCGTCGCCACACCCAGGCGCGCGGCGATGTCTCGCAAGCCCTGCTCCCGTTTCTTGAACGACATCACCGAGGTCCGCGAAATGACCTCGAGCGCGCGGATTTTCGACAGCTGCGCGATCACATCCTCCGTGATCCCGTCGGCGAAGTACTCGTTCTCCGGATCCGAGCTTAGGTTCAGAAACGGCAGCACGGCGACCGACCGGGGCCGTGGCGTGACGGCGGCCGGCTGCGCCAGGGCCTCGGCGAACGCGGCGGCCGATGCGAACCGGTCGACGGGTGTGCGGGCCAGCGCTTGCATGAGCGTGTGCTCGATGCCCGGCGGGACGGCATCCCGGATGCGTCGGACGGCGGGCACCGGGTCGGTCATTCGCTTGGCGATCACCGCCTGGGCCGTTGTTCCCGTGTACGGCGGTTCGCCGGCCAGCATTTCGTACAACACGCAGCCCAGGCTGTAGACGTCGCTGCGAGCGTCGAGGGCCCGCTCACCCATGGACTGCTCCGGGCTCATGTACTCCGGCGTCCCGACCAGGATTCCCGTCGCGGTGAGCCGCTCTCCGGCCGCGGCGCTGACCGCTAGCGCGATCCCGAAGTCCGCGACCATCGCCTCGCCTTCGAAGAGCAGGATGTTCTCCGGCTTGATGTCCCGGTGGACCACGCCGTGGGCGTGCGCGTGGTCCAGGGCCAGCGCGGCGTGGCGGGTGATAGCGACGGCCTCATCGATCGGGAGCTGCGTCTCGCGGACGAGCTTGTGGCGCAACGATTCGCCCTTGATGTACGGCATGACGTAGAAGAGGTTGCCGTCGGCTTCCCCGGAGTCGTACAGGGGCACGATGTGGGGATGATTCAGCTTCGCGGCGATCTCGACTTCCCGCAGGAACCGGTCGGGCCCCAGGACGGACGCCAGCTCGGGTCGTAACACCTTGATCGCCACCTGGCGGTGGTGCTTCACGTCGTCGGCGAGATAGACCGTCGCCATGCCGCCGCGTCCAAGCTCGCGCTCGATGGCGTACCGACCGGTGAGGGTGGCGTTCAGTCCCTCCCGTGGATCGGTCCGCGTGGGCTACCCTTCCACCCGCCCCAGCACCACGTCCAGCGCCTCGAGCGCGAAATCGACGTCCGCTGCCGTGACGCACAGCGGCGGCTTGATGCGCAGCACGTTGCCGAACAGGCCGCCCTTGCCGACCAGCACGCCGAGCTCGCGCAGCTGCTCCAACATCTCGGCGGCTTCCTCCTTGGCCGGCTCCTTCGTGTCACGGTTACGCACCAGCTCGACGCCCAGCATCAGTCCCATCCCGCGCACATCGCCGATCAGACGGTGGCGCGTGGCCAGCTCCTGGAGCCCGGCCTTGAGGCGCCCGCCCACGACGCGCGAGTTCTCCTGCAGCCCCTCCTCGTCGATCACTTCGAGCACGGCGAGGCCGGCCGCCATCGAGATCGGATTCCCGCCGTAGGTGTTGAAGTGAATGCGCTGCGCCAACTGCTCGGCGATCTCACGCCGGGTCGTGACGGCGGCGAGCGCGTAGCCGTTGCCGATCCCCTTGGCCATCGTCACGATGTCGGGGACGACACCGAAGTTCTGAAAGCCCCAATAGTGGTCGCCGGTGCGGCCGAAGCCGGACTGCACCTCGTCGGCGATGCACAGTCCCCCGTGCTCGCGCACGATGGCATACGCTTCCCTGAGATAGTTCGCCGCCCCGTGCGTCACCCCGCCCACGCCCTGGAACGGCTCGCTGATGAACGCCGCGATCTTGCCGGGGGTCGAGAAGCGGATCGTTTCCCGAATATCGGCCGCGCTCTGGGATGCGATCTGCGACGGCGTTCCGGCGAACGGACTGCGATACGGATCAGGGCAGACGGCGTGGTGGACCCCGCTGTTGAGCTGCGTCGGATACTTCCAGGTGTGATGCGAGGTGAGCGCCATCGCGGCCGGCGACCCGCCGTGGTACCCGTTGCGCAGCGCGATCACGTCGTTGTTCCCGGTGTGCAGCCGCGCCATCTGGATCGCCAGATCGTTTGCCTCGCTCCCCGCGTTGACGAAATACGTCACGTCGAGGCCGGGCGGCATCTTGGCGGCGAGCCGCTTGGCGAACTCTCCAAAATGCGGGTGCAGATAAATGGTGGTCGTGTGCGATAGCAGCGCAGCCTGCTCCTGCACCCGCTTGGTGACCTTGGGGTGCGCGTGTCCGCACGACACCGTCACGATGCCCGCGAACAGGTCGAGGTAGCGCCGGCCGGTCTCATCGAACAGGTACTGGCGGTGGCCCTCGACCAGCATCAACGGCTCCCGGTAGATCGTGAAGATCGCCGGGTTGGTGTACTGTCGTCGCGTCGCCAGCACCTCCTGCTTCGCCGGCCCGGCGTACGGCCGGGGCACGTGGCCGCAGGGCGGCATCGTGGGACGGGTGGTGGCGGCGGTCGTCATGCGAGCGTCCTTTCGCGTCCTACTTCGACATCCAGTTCGTTCCCGCCTCGCGGTTCCACTTGGTCGTGATCTTCTTCGCCTTGCTCCAGAATTCGATCGAGCCACGCCCCGTGATGTCGCCGACGCCGAACTTGGAGTCATTCCAGCCGCCGAAGGAGAACGGCTCGCGCGGCACCGGAACCCCGACGTTCACGCCGACCATGCCGGCGCTCGCCCGTTCCATGGTGTATCGCGCCGCGCCGCCGGATTCCGTGAACACCGACGCCGCGTTGCCGTAGGGCGAGGCATTCTCCACCGCCAGTGCCTCGTCCAGGTCGCGCGCGCGCACCACGACGAGGACCGGACCAAACACCTCTTCCTGGGCGATCTTCATGTCGGCGCGCACCGCGTCGATGATCGTCGGTCCGACGTAGAAGCCGTCTTCCTTCCCCGGCGCCACCGCGCCGCGACCGTCTACTAACACTTTCGCCCCGGCCTGCTCGGCTTCGGTGATATAGCGCTCGATCTTCTGCTTCGCCTCACGCGTGATCACCGGGCCGATGTCCTTACCCGGGACCAGGTTGCGCGCCTGGGCCACCATCCGATCGAGAATGTGGTCCACCCCCTTCACGGCCACCATCACCGACGCCGCCATGCAGCGCTGCCCGGTGCAACCCGACATCGCCGCCAGCACTCCGCCGGCCGCCATCTCGGGGTCGGCATCCGGGAGCACGATGACGTGGTTCTTGGCACCACCCAGCGACAGCACGCGCTTGAAGGCGCTGCAGCCGCGGCGGTACACCTCTTTGGCAACGCGCGTCGAGCCGACGAAGCTGACCGCCTGGATGCCGGGATGGTCGCAGATCGCCTCCACCGCGTCGCGCCCGCCGTGCACCACGTTGAACACGCCGTCGGGCAGCCCCGCCTCCTTCAGTAGCTCGGCAATCCGGCCGGCCGACAGCGGCACCAGCTCCGACGGCTTCAAAATGAAGGTGTTGCCGAGGGCGATGGCGTTCGGGAAGGTCCAGTGCGGCACCATGGACGGGAAATTGAACGGCGCGATCGACGCCACGACCCCAAGCGGCCAGCGCTCGATCCGGCACTCGACCCCCTTGCTCACCTCGAGCACCTCCCCGGCGGCCATCTGCGGTAGCGCACAGGCGAACTCCACCACTTCGATCGCCTTGAGGATCTCCGCGTCCGCTTCTCCTTTCACCTTCCCGTGCTCTTCGGTCACCAGCGCGGACAGCTCGGCGAGATGCTGCTCGAGCAGCGCTTTGTAGCGGTAAAAGACCTGCACCCGCTCCTTGATCGGCGTCGCCGACCAGGTGGGGAACGCCTGGCGCGCGGCCGCCACGGCGCGATCCACGTCCTCCGGACCGCCCAGCGGCACGCGCGAGAGCACCCGGCCGTCGGACGGGTTGTGGACGTTCTGGAAGCGCGGGCCGCCGTCGACGAATCGGCCGCCGATGTAGTGCCGAACGTCGGGATACGGGCGCGCGGCGGGTTGTGCGCCCGTATCGGCGACGGTAAGCGTGTCGGGGGGGTTCATGAGGCCACCATCCTTTGCAGGGCCGTGCATGGGAGTCTTCTGGGGAGTCTGCCGGGCGCCGCACGGCCTGTCAATGCCGTGGGTGTTTCGCAGGCGTGTCATGGCGCTCGTGGTGTGCGGCGTCGCTCGCGCTGCCTACTCCCCCGCGGGCCGGTCGAGCTTGGCGTAGCGTGTCTGCGCGGCCAAGCGTGACGCCGCATCGCCGAAGATCTTCTCGCCGTCGAACCGGCCGTTCTCGATGAAGATCTCCGAGATCTGATTCCCGGCGGTGACGCTCCCCGCGAGATAAACGCCCGGGACGCTGGTCTGGAGCGTGTCGGGGTCCAGCACCGGCCGACCGCTGGCCGGGTCATAGGCGATCCCGATTCCGCGGAACAGCTCGAGGTCCGGGTGGAACCCGGTCAGGGCATAGACGCGTTCCGCCGGGAGTCGCTCGCGGCCGCCGTCGGCACGGCGGATCGCCACGTCTCGAGCGGTGACTTCCTCGACCGTGGCGCCAAGCCGCGCCGCGATCTCTCCCGCCTTGATCCGGTTTTCGATGTCCGGCTTGAGCCAGTATTTCACGCTGCGCGGAAACTCGGCGCCCCGGTACACGAGCGTGACGCGCGCGCCGGCGCGAAACAGCTGCAGCGCCGCCTCCACCGCCGAGTTCCGGCCGCCGATCACGACGACGTCCTGGCCGAAGGAGCGATGCGCTTCGTCGAAATAGTGGCTCACGTGGGGCAGCGACTCTCCCGGCACGGCGAGCGGGTTCGGGTGATCGAAATAACCCGTGGCGAGCACCAGTCGGTCGCAGGTGAGGGTGATCGGCTCCAACCGGGTCCGCAACTCGCACCGAATGCGTTCGTCGCCGCCGGTGGCGGCGACCAGTTTCGTGTCGGGGCGCACGCGCAGGCCCTCGGCCCGGGTCACGCCGCGGTAGTACTTCAGCGCCTCCTCACGCGTCGGCTTCGCGCCGGCGCACACCAGCGGATGGCCTCCGATCTCGAGCCGTTCCGGCGTGGTGAAAAAGACCATCCCCACGGGATAGCGCACGATCGATTCGGCGACGGCGCCGGCGTCGGCCACCAGGGGATCGAGTCCCCGGCGTCGGGCCGAAATCGCGCAGGCGAGGCCGATCGGCCCGGCGCCGACGATGAGGATGGGCTCGTGCGTGGGTGGGCTCACGTCGCCGGAATCTAACCGAACCCGACGGCCGGTCGGGCCGGGTGGCCAACCCGTCGGCCGGACGCCATCTTTTCCCGCACCTCATGCCGCGAGCGCTCGCATGACCGTGCCAGCGGATTCCGCTCGCCCGTCGGCGGCCGATGTGGAGCCCCGCCCGCTGTCGGCCGACGTGGACTTGTTCGGCCTGACCGACCGCGGGCAGGTCCGCAAGGAGAACCAGGATCAGTTCCTGATCGCGACCCTGCACAAGCTGCTGCGAGTGCATCAGGCGAGCCTTCCCGCCGACGACATCACCCCGTTGATCAGCGACTCGCGCGGATGGCTCTTCCTGGTCGCCGACGGCGTGGGCGGCCGGCCGGACGGCCAGGCGGCGAGCGGCACGGCCGTGCGCAGCATCGCCCATTACGTCACCCACCTCACCGACCTGTACCGTCGCCTCGATCCTGACAAGGAACACGTGTTTCTGGCGGAGCTCGAGCAGTCGGTCAAGAAAACGCACGAGATTCTGCGGGCGGAGAGCGAGAAGGAATACGGCGGCCGGGGCGGGGCCACGACCCTCACGATGGTCGCGGCGTTGTGGCCGCGCGCGTACCTCGTGCAGGTCGGCGACAGCCGGTGCTACCGGTTGCGCAAGGGGAAGCTCGAGCTGATGTCGAAGGACCAGACCGTGGCCCAGGCGCTCGTGGACTCGGGGGCGCTGACGCAGACCGAGGCGCGCCGCTCCCCGCTGAAGGGCGTGCTGGCGAGCGCCCTGGGCGGCAGCGAGGCGTCACCGTTGACTCGCACCACGGAGATCCGCTGGGACGACGTAATGCTGCTGTGCACCGACGGGCTCACCAAGCATGTCACCGACGCAGAGATCGAGGCCGAGCTGAGCCGGATCCGCTCGGCCGAAGAGTCGTGTCGCCAGTTGGTGGGCCTGGCCCTCGAACGCGGTGGGACGGACAACGTCACGGTGGTGATCGCGCGGCTGAAGCCCAGGCCGCCGCAAGCGTAGTATCCCACTCCCGAGGGAGAGCGGGACCAGGGGTGAGGTCAGTCCCGCAGGTACCCCCAGGTGTGCAACCGGTCGAAATCCTCGAACCAGCGGTCCCCCACGTCCTTCCGGTAGTACATGTTGGGAATCATGATGTTTTCGATCCGATTGTAGGCTTGTTTCTGCGCCGCCTTCATCGTGGGCCCGAGCCCGACCGCAATCAGCACCACGCCGGAGGTGCCGGTCACCAGCCATTCGTTGTCGACGCTTTTCACATCCTCGATGTGGATGCCCTCTCGCATGGGCTTCTTGAAGATGATCACGGCGTCCTTGGAGCTGGTCTCGAAGGTCTCGGGGTCCTTGAACGGAAACGGCGGGACGACGATCCGCACTCCCACCTGGAACCCGCTGCGCGTTTTGAACCGCGTAATCGAGCCCTCGGCGAGCTTGTGCAGGAACTCACCGATCGGGGTGAGCATGCCTTCTTGCTGGATGCTGATCGTCGGATAGCCGAAGCGCGCCGTGAACTCGAGCGGGTAAATGCCGTTCGAGTTGACGATGCAGTTGACGTCGATATAGCCGACGTAGCGCTCTTCCTTGAGCCTCGGCTCCATCTTCTTGAGCGTGGCATTGAAGATCCGGTTCGGCTCGCTCCAGAACATCGACGTCCCCATTTCTCCCGTGGACGGCCCGATGTCGCCGGGGAACAGCTTTTTGTGCTCGAAATTGACGTTCACCGGCAGCACGAACTCCTTGCCGTTGAAAAACGCGCCCGCCGCGACCTCGACGCCGACGATCCGCCGCTGCAGCTGGAACTCCTTGATGCGCGCGGCCCAGGCGCGCTTGTAGTCCTCCAGCACCTGCACCACGTCCTTGCCGTCCTCGTCTTCGCCCACGAACAACAGTTGTTTGAGATTCTGCGCTTCGCCGCTCGGCTTGATCACGTAGCGGTTCGGGTTCGCCTGCACGAACGCGATCGCGTCGTCGAAGGAGGTGAAATTGTCCTGCGGGATGATCGGCACGCCCGCCATCTTGAGCTCCTGCTGGCCGAAGGCGCGATCATCCTCGAGTCGATCGGTGTAGGGCGACCCGCCCACCACGAGCTTGCCCGATGCGCGCAGCTGCTGCGCCTTCGCCCCCTGGCCCAGGACGTCGTCGAACACGACCACGTCGGCCCACTCCACTTCTTTCTCCCACTCGTCGGTCTTGGGGACGAATCCGTTGCCGATCTCTTTCTCGCTCTGGGATTCGATGAACAGCTGGACTTCGTGTCCTTCCTTGACGACCTGCCAGGCGATATCGGCGATCAACCCGTCCAACGACGCGAACAGAAACTTCTTCCGCTCCACCGATCCTCCACGCGTGGGGTCCCGCGTAACGTAGCGGGGCGGCCCCGGCCGTCAACGACGGCGCGCCTGCCGTTCGCGGTGATTCTGGGGTAGTATGGGCGTCGTCGCCGTCATTTGACTCTGTCTTCACCGTTGACTCTACCGTTGACTCTATAGAGGAGTCGAGCGATGAGATACGCACCCACGATCGCCGGAACGTCCGCGCTCGGCCTGGCGCTCAGCCTCGCCGCCGGCTGCGCCACCAACCCGGCCACCGGAGAAAAGCAGTTCAGCCTGATCAGCCAAGGGCAGGAGATCCAGATGGGCCGGGAGGCGGATCCCGCCATCGTGGCCAGCATGGGCCTCGACCCCGACAGCGCCCGGCAGCGCTACGTGCGCGAGCTGGGCATGCGTCTCGCCCGCGCGTCCGAGCGCCCCAACCTGCCGTGGACGTTCCGCGTGATCGACGACCCGGCCATCAACGCTTTCGCCGTCCCAGGCGGCCACGTGTACGTGACGCGCGGCATCATGGCGCACCTCGACAACGAAGCCGAGCTCGTGGCCGTGCTGGGCCACGAGATCGGCCACATCACCGCCCGCCACTCCGTGTCGCAGATGAGCCGCGCCCAGCTGGCCCAGATCGGGTTGGTGGTCGGCACGGTCCTGAAGCCCGAGCTGCAACGCTACGCGGGACTGGCTTCGCAGGGCCTGGGGCTCTTGTTCCTCAAGTACAGCCGCGACGACGAGAACCAGGCCGACGAGCTCGGGTTCCGCTACATGCGGCGGGTCGACTACGACGCGCGCCGCATGCCGGGCGTGTACACGTTGCTCGATCGCGTCAGCCGGGCGAGTAGTGGAGGGCGGCTCCCCGATTGGCTCTCCACCCACCCCAACCCGGCGAACCGCCGGGCGACCATCGAGCGGTACATCGCCGCCCTCCCGGCCGACTCGCTCGGTCGCATCGTCAATCGCGACGGGTACCTGCGCCAGATCGACGGCATGATGTACGGTGAGAATCCGCGGGACGGCTACTTCAAGGGGACGCAGTTCTTTCACCCGGACTTGAAGTTCCGGATCACGTTTCCGGACGGCTGGAAAGCCCAGAACCAGCGGCAGGCCGTCGTCGGCGTGAGCCCGGAGCAAGACGCCATCGTCGCGCTCACGCTCGCCGAGCAAGACACGCCGGACGCGGCCGCCCGGGCGTTCTTCGCCCAGCAGGGAGTGAGCGGCAGCCCGGTCCGTGGCACTATCCATGGGTTCGTGGCGGCGGGCGGCGTGTTCCGGGCGATCACCGAGGACAGCTCCGTACTGGCCGGACGAGCGCTGTTCATTGGGTACGACGGGCGGGTGTTTCAGCTCCTGGCCTATGCCCCCCAGGCCCGTTGGCCCGCCCGCGGCCCGGCCGCCGAGCAGGCCATCGGCAGCTTCGACCGGCTGACCGACCCCGCGGCGCTCGCCGCCCAGCCGTGGCGGCTGCAGGTCGTCACGCTCAGCCAGGGCATGACGCTCGAAGAGTTCGTGCGACGCTATCCGAGTCCGGCGCCTGCGGGGGCCACGGCCCTGGTGAACAACGTCGATACGGGCGCCCGTTTCTCGGCGGGCGCGCTGCGCAAACGGATCGCCGGGCAGCCGCTTCCGTGAGCGGCCTGGCCGGGGGCGATTACTTGGCGCGGTCGAGATACTCCCCGGTGTTCGGGTTCACCCGCACCTTTTCGCCGGTCTGGATGAACTCGGGGACGTTCACCGTCACCCCGTTGGACAGTTTGGCCGGCTTGGTGGACGCTGTCTTGGTCGCACTCCGCATCACCGGCGAGGTCTCGACGATCTCGAACACCACCTCGTTCGGCAGCTCGACGCCGATGGGCCGGCCCTCGAAGTACTCCGCGATCACCTGCATCCCGTCGGTCATCCACTGGGAGTGGTCACCCAGCGCTTCCTCGTCCATTTCGTACTGCTCGTAGTTCTGCGTGTTCATAAAATGGTAGGAATGCCCGTCGTGATACATGTATTGCAGCTCATGGGTCTCCATCCGGGCCTCGTCCACCGTGTCGGAGGCCCTGAAGCGGTGTTCGATGGTCACGCCGGTCTTCAGCTTGCGCATCTTGGCATGCACCATCGCCCGCAGGTTTCCCGGCGTATGGTGGTGGAACTCGATGATCCGGCAGGGCTCGCCCTCGAACATGATGGTCATGCCCCGGCGGATGTTGGTGGCGTTGAATGGCATACGACGGTCCTGGTTGCGACGGGTTCGACGCCGTTCCCGAGCGGGGATCGACGGGCCGTCAATCTAAGCGCGACGGGAGACGGACGGGACCCCGGGGCATGCCGGCCCAACCACTGGGGCCGCGCCGACTTGACAGGCCGCCTTGACTTGCTAAGATGCGTTCAGGGAGTCGCGTCCCGCTGTTCGCAGGCCGTCGGAGTGTGAAGCGGCCCGTACCTGAGCCAAGTGTGGCGGAGGGGCAGAACGGTTGGTGATGCGGCTTTCTTTATTTGACTGGGAGTGGATCGGGAAGATGCGGGAGCGGAGCACACCGAAAAACAGGACGATCGCTGTCTGCCGCACCGGGTACGATGACGGTGTGGCAGGGTTCGCGCTTCCGGGGATGAGCAGCTCCCTACGTCGTGGGCCCGATTCGGCGCACACAGGCACAGGCGCGAGAAGGGTGGCCGAGCGGTAGCGGCCCGCTTCCCGAACGAGCGACTTGATCGCCCCGCCTGTGAACGAGCCAGGCGGGGCGATCGGTTTTTTTGGGATGACGAGCAAGACCCGGCCGGATCGGCCGCGAAGCTCTCGCGGAGTGGATCACACGACTCCCCCGCCTGGGTGGGGCCGTCCGGTGCCGGTCGGCACCCTAACCACGAGGAGGAGACCATGGAACGCGCTCGCAACGAGTCCCGACCGGTTGGCCGGCCGCTGTCGCTGGGCGACTACTTCGTGGTGTCGACCGAGTGGGACAACTGGTGCGTGAGTACGGAGATGGCCCGCCACATTGACGCCTGCCTCGACGCCGATCCCGCGCCGCCGTGGATCGCCTTCGTGGACGTGACCGGCGCCCGCGTACGCGTCCGCGCCGAGCGCATCGAATCGCTGACGCAGCGCAGCATCGAGCAGCGCGGGGTGAGTCGCGCCTTCGAGCGCCTGGCGCGGCAGGAGCGGCAGGCGGATGGCGTGCATGGGGACGACGACTGACCGGCAACGGCCGAAAGTCTTTGGCGCGCACGAGCTGCAGACGCTGGCCCAGCTCGAGGATGTCGCCGCGCGCGCCGAGCGGGCCGCCTTGATGGCGGACGGCCATGTGGGCTATGTGATGCCGATTGGCGGCGTGGCGGCCTACCGCAATCGGGTATCGGTGGTGGGCGTCGGGTTCGACATCGCCTGCGGCAATGCGGCCATCCGCACGGACGCGACGCTGGCGGATCTCGGCGGCACGGAAGCGGCGCGCCGCACCGTGCTTGCGGGGCTGGCCGACGAGATTCAGGGAACCATCAGTTTCGGCATCGGGCGGAAGAACCGCGCGGACGACGCGCCGTTGGACCATGCGCTGTTCGAGGACCCGGCCTGGGAGGCGGCGCCCGCGCCGTATCGCTCGGGCCTCAAAGACAAAGCGCGCAGCCAGCTGGGAACGGTGGGGAGCGGCAACCATTACGTGGACGTGTTTGCCGACGAGCACGACACGCTGTGGGTAGGCGTCCACTTCGGCAGTCGCGGCTTCGGCTTCGGTGTGGCCCGCGGCTTTCTCGCCCTCGGGCAGGGGCAGGCGTGGACCGCGCGGGCGCCGGAACGGGAGGTACTGCTCGAGCTCGACCGGCCGATCGGCCACGACTATTGGGCGCTGATGACGCTCGCCGGCCGGTACGCCTACGCCGGACGGGAGTGGGTGGCGCGCAAAGTGGTGTCCATGCTGGGCGCGCGCGAGCGCGAGCTGGTACATAACCACCACAACTTCGCCTGGAAGGAAACGCATGACGGCGAGGAGTTGGTCGTCGTGCGCAAGGGCGCGACGCCGGCATTCCCCGGCCAGCTGGGGTTCGTCGGCGGCTCCATGGGCGACGATGCGGTGATCGTGCGGGGCGCCGTCGCCGATGCGGGCGAGCCCGAGGTGGCGCGGTTACAGCGCGACGCGCTGTTCTCCACGATCCATGGGGCGGGACGCGTCATGTCACGGACCCAAGCGGCGGGGAAGCGCAACCGCCGCAGCGGGAAGGTCGTCACGCCAGGGCAGATCAGCCGGGAAATGATGCTCGCCTGGGTGAAGCGGAAAGGCGTAGTGTTGCGAGGTGGCGGCACCGATGAAAGCCCGCATGTGTACCGGCGACTCCCCGAAGTGATCGCGGCGCAGGGCGGAACCGTGGAGGTGCTGCACACCCTGCGGCCGCTCGTCGTGGTGATGGCTGGAGAAGGAGAGGTTGATCCCTACAAGGACTGAACGCGAACGAGCCCGGGCGTCAGAGATCGGCGCCGATCTCCTGAACTCGCTCGGCCAGGACGCGGGGCGCGAGCGCCTCGACGGGGAGCGCGATCAGGCGCTCGATCAACTCGGCGACCGTATCGCGCGATCGGCGGAACACTTCACGGACTTCCTCTTCCGTGCCCGTGGCATCGATCGGGTCGGCGAGATTCCAATGCGCCATGGCCCGCGCCCCGGGGAACACCGGACACACCTGCTGCGCCGAATCGCACACGG
>JBOHST010000009.1:0-11261 GCA_050733375.1 Gemmatimonadales bacterium | reverse complement strand
ATCGCCTATCGCGAGACGCTGCGCGGCAAGGGCGAGGGGCAGGGGAAGCACAAGAAGCAGACCGGCGGCCGCGGCCAGTACGGCGATTGCTGGATCCGCATCGCGCCCCTGCCGCGCGGGGCGGGCTTCGTGTTCGAGGACAAGATCGTGGGCGGCGTGATCCCGCGGCAGTACATCCCCGCCGTGGAAAAGGGGATCGTCGAGGCGATGGGGCGCGGTCCGGTCGCGGGGTATCCCCTGGTAGACTTCAAAGTGGAGCTGTTCGACGGCTCCTACCATGATGTCGATTCGAACGAGATGTCGTTCAAGATGGCCGGCATCCTCGCCTTCCGGAACGTGACCCCGAGCTGCAAGCCGGTGCTGCTCGAGCCGATCATGGAAGTCGAAGTCTGGACGCCAGATGACTACCAGGGCAGCGTGATGGGCGACCTCTCGTCGCGGCGCGGCCAGATCCTCGGCACGGAGCCCGACGGGCGGCTGGTCAAGGTCAGGGCGCTCGTTCCGGAGGCCGACCTCGACCGCTACGCCACGGCGCTGCACTCGATCACACACGGACGCGGGACGTACCGCCAGAAATTCCACGCCTACGAGCAGGTGCCGCCCGAGGCGGCGCAGCGTGTGATCGAAGCGCGGAAGAAGGAGCAGGAAGAGGCGAAAGCCTAGCTCGCCGATGGCCGATCTCCTGGACCGCCTTCGCACGGCGCTCGCCGACCGCTACTTGTTCGAGCGGGAAGTCGGCCGTGGCGGGATGGCGACGGTGTATCTGGCGCAGGACCAGAAGCACAACCGCGCCGTGGCGATCAAGGTCCTGCACCCCTACCTGGCGGTCAACCTTGGCCCCGAGCGGTTCCTGCGCGAGATCCAGATCGCCGCGCAGCTCCAGCATCCCCACATCGTGCCGCTGTACGACTCCGGACAGGCGAATGAGCTCCTGTACTACGTCATGCCCTACGTGGAGGGGGAATCGCTCCGCCAGCGCCTCGACCGGGAAAAACAGCTGCCGCTCGAGGACGCCGTCCATCTGGCCCGGGCCGTCCTCGCCGCCCTCGACTACGCGCACCGCCACCAGGTCGTGCACCGCGACATCAAGCCCGAGAACGTGATGCTGCACGAGGGCGAGGCGATGGTGACCGACTTCGGGATCGCGAAGGCCGTCACCGCCGCGGCGTCGGACAACCTGACGCAGACCGGGGCGACGGTCGGCACACCGGCGTACATGAGCCCGGAGCAGGCGGGCGGGGCCATCGAGCTGGACGGACGCAGCGACGTGTACAGCCTGGCGTGCGTGCTGTACGAGATGCTGGCCGGCCGAACGCCGTTCGTCGGGCCGACGGCCCAGGCGATCATCGCCCAGTGCTTCACGAGCGCGCCACCGCCGCTGCGCTCGACGGTCAACGGTGTGCCGGAGTGGGCCGAGCAGGCGATCCTGATGGCGTTGGCGAAGGAGCCGGGCGACCGGTTCGCCACGGCCGCGGCGTTCTCCCAGGCGCTGAAAGCGCCGAGTGCGGCGACCACTCCTCCCGGCGCGACGACCGCGACGCCGGCGCCCCAGACCGGAGCCGTCGCGAAGTCGATCGCCGTGCTGCCGTTCGTGAACATGAGCGCCGACCCCGAAAACGAATACTTCACGGACGGCATTGCCGAGGAGATCATCAACGCCTTGACGAAGGTCCAGGCGCTGCGCGTGGCGTCGCGCACCTCGTCGTTCGCGTTCAAGGGGAAGAACCAGGACATCCGCAAGGTGGGTGAGCAGCTCAACGTCGGCACGGTGCTCGAAGGGAGCGTGCGCAAGGCGGGGACCAAGTTGCGGGTCACGGCTCAGCTCGTGAGCGTCACCGACGGGTACCACCTCTGGTCCGAGCGCTACGACCGCCAGCTCGAGGACGTGTTCGCGATCCAGGACGAGATCGCCGGGAACATCGTGAAGGCGCTGCGCGTGGTCCTGAGCGACGCGGAGAAGCGGGCGATCGAAAAAGCGCCCACTGCCAACGTGCAGGCCTACGACTACTATCTGCGCGGGCGGCAGTTCTTCCACCAGTTTCGTCGCACCGGTATCCAGTTCGCCCGGCGCATGTTCGAACGGGCCTTGGAGATCGACCCCGGGTACGTGCTCTCCTACGCCGGCGCGGCGGATTGCTGCTCGTTTCTCTACATGTATTGGGATGCGAGCAAGGCGAACCTCGAAACTGCAGACGGGTACAGTCGCACGGCCCTGGAGCTGGACCCGGAGCTCGCCGAGGCGCACGCCTCACGGGGCTTGGCCGTGTCGCTCTCCAAACGCTACGAGGAGGCCGAGCGGGAGTTCGCCACGGCGATCCGGTTGAACCCCAAACTGTACGAGGCGCACTACTTCTACGGGCGGATATCGTTCCAGCAAACGAAATTCGCGCAAGCGGTGCAGCATTTCGAGGAGGCCTCCCGCGTGCGCCCGGAGGACTACCAGGCGGCGATCCTTCTCTCGCTTCCTTACAGCGGGCTCGGCCGTCAGGTGGAAGCACAGGCGGCCCTGCGACACGGTCTCCAGGTGATCGAAAAGCACCTCGAGCTGAACCCCGACGACGCGCGCGCGCTGTATCTCGGGGGCAGCGCCCTGGTGCAGGTCGGCGAGCGCGAGCGGGCGCTCGAGTGGGCGGCACGCGCTCTCGCGCTCGATTCCGAGGATTCCTGCGTACTCTACAACGTCGCGTGCGTGAAGGCGCTGGCCGGGCTGAAGGAAGAGGGGTTCGCTTGCCTGGAGAAGGCGATCCAGAACGGCTTCGGTCATCGCGAGTGGCTCGAGAACGACTCCGACCTCGCGTCGTTACGGGAAGATCCACGTTTCCAGTTGCTCTTGAACAGACTCTAAGGGCGGCATCAGCCTTTCGAAGGAGACTCGTATGCGAGCGGTTTTCACCGTCGCTACTACCCTCATCATCTGGACGGCCTGCAAGGGGGCGGAGAAGCCGAACCCCGAGGCGGTCCCACCACCGCCGACGCCGAGCAAAGTGGGCACGGTGGACAGCCTGCAGACCCCCGAGTCGGTGAAATGGGATTCGGTGCAGGACGTCTACTTCGTCGCCAACATCAACGGCAACCCGGCGGCGAAGGACAACAACGGATTCATCAGCCGCGTGCGACCCGACGGGTCGATCGAGAGCCTGAGATTCATCGAGGGCGGCAAGCCCGGTGTGGCGCTGAACGCGCCCAAAGGGATGGCGCTTTCCGGTGACACGCTGTGGGTGACGGACATCGACGCGGTCCGCGCGTTCGATAAGAAGACGGGGGTGCCCGTGATGTCGGTCGACCTGCGCCGACAGGGCGCCATTTTCCTGAACGACGTGGCGGTCGGCCCGGACGGCGCGCTCTACGTGACGGACACCGCCATCGGGTTCGATGAACAGGGCAACATGACGCACCCCGGCATGGACCGCATTTTCCGGATCGGCGAGCGCCACAGGGTGAGCGTTGCCGCGGAAGGGGATACCCTCCAGCGACCGAACGGGATCACCTGGGACGAGGTGGGGAAGCGGTTCATCGTGGCGCCGTTCGGCGGGCCATCCGTGTTCGCCTGGAAACAGGGAAACGTGGCGCCCACCGTCATCGCGAGAGGTCCAGCCGGATTCGATGGGGTCGAAATGGTTCAAGGCAGGCTGCTCGTCTCCAGCTGGACCGACTCGACCGTGTCGGCGTACGAGAGCGGCAGCCAGGTGCGGGTGATCAGCGGCGTCGCGAGCCCGGCCGATTTCGGCTACGACGCGAAACGGAACCGGATCTTGATCCCACTGTTCACCGCGAACCGCATGGAGATCTGGCAGCTGCCATGAAAGACAGTGCGTGGTGCTGGTGCGAGGGCGATATCCGGTCACGAAGAGTGCGTGGTGCGTAGTGCGTTGTATTATCCGGTGATCGTTCGCAGGGCGGCTACGTAACCCAATGATCGGCTCCAGGTTGCTTATCTGGGCCCCGCGCCCACAACCTGGCGAAGGCTTCCTGCGCGATGTCCTCGCCCGCCGCGCGGTCACCGGTCAGCCCGTGCAGGAACTGCACAAGCTCCGCGTAACGCTCGCGGAAGCAGCGCTCGAAGGCACTTGGGTCCCAGACCATGCTGTCGACTCGAAAACGACAGGGGAAGGGAAAAGGTACGGGGCGAGGGAGGCAGGGTGCCCCCGCTCGTCTGTCAGGCGGGTGACGGCCGCTCGGCCAGATAGATCTTCGTCGCCCAGCACCACCGGCTGCCTCGCTTTTCCACCCGAACGTTTCCTTCTCGGGCGAGCTCCTCGACGAGCGGCAAATGCGGCGTCAGTGCCTCGCTGAAGGGGTACCATTGCTCTTCGACTTGCGTGACGACGGTGAACCGACTGCGGGCCCGGTCCAGGATTCGGTCCTCCCGCGAGAGGGTCAACACCGGAAAGACAAACCGCCCGCCGGGCGTCAGATGATCCGGGGTCCGGTCCAGGATTTCGAGGATCCACCGCGCTCCGTCGCGCCCGGCGTCGCTGGGAACGCTTGCCGGGTACCATCCCGAGAGGCGATCGAGCGGCTCCGCGACTCCTGACACGTCGTCGACGATGAGGTCGAACCGTTGTCCCATCCACGGGTCGAACGAGCTGCCGCACCGGCAGTCGACCCGGACGCCGTTCCGCTCGGCGTTGGCACGCGTCAACTGGACGGCTTCGGGACTCAGGTCTGAGGCGTACACCGACGCCTCCGGTGGCAGGAGCCGGGCCAGAACGACCGCGACGATCCCGCTGCCGCACCCCAGGTCGAGCACCGACCGACATGGCGGGCCCAACGCCCCGCGGGCCGCGCGCAGCAACAGGACGGTCGTGGAGGTGGGATGGAACACATCGGGCGTGGTGGTGACCGTGATCGCCTCGGCATCGCCGAGCTTCTTGTCCCGATAGCTGAACTCAGACGACGTCACGGTGCCCCCCTCACTGTGGGGGGGGAAGAGTACCAATCCGGGCAGTGGCGCGCTACCGGCTGCGGGCCGGGGGTGGAGTCGAGAGCACCACCCCTTCGCCGATCGCGACTCCGGGCCCCGCGAGACCCCCAAGGTCGCCGCCGAGATACGCCTCCTCGCCGTGCTCGGTCAGGTCGAGCCCGGTGATCTCGTCCCGCACCTCTGGGCGCACACCGAGCACCGCCCGTACCACCATGAGAATCACGGCCGTGCCCACGGCCGCCAGGGTGATCGCCGCCAGCACCGCAAGGGCCTGGATGCCGAGCTGGGCCGGGTTGCCCGCGAGCAGGCCGTCCGCGGCGCCAGGGTTCGCCAGCTTCGTGGCGAACACGCCCGTGAGCAGCGCACCGCCGATGCCGGCGAGCCCGTGACAGGAAAAGACATCGAGGGAGTCGTCGAGCCCACTCTTTGAGCGGCGCTGAATCGCGAAATAGCTCAAGGTGGCGCACAGAGCGCCGATCGCGAGGGCGGCGCGGGCCGTGACGTACCCCGCCGCCGGCGTGATGCCGACCAGTCCCACGACGGCGCCGGTGGCGGCGCCGACGGCGGTGACTTTGCCGCCCCGAATGGCGTCCAGCGCGGCCCAGGTGACGAGTGCCGCGGCAGCGGCGGTGTTGGTATTGACGAATGCGAGCACCGCGATGCCATTGGCGGCGAGGGCCGACCCGGCGTTGAACCCGAACCAGCCGAACCACAGGAGACCAGCGCCGAGCAGGACGAGGGGCACGTTGTGCGGCACGAGCGGCGTGCGGCGAAAGCCCCGGCGTGGGCCCAGCATCCGTGCGGCCACAAACGCCGACACGCCCGCGCTGATGTGCACCACGGTTCCGCCGGCGAAGTCGAGCGCCCCGAGCTTGAGGAGCCACCCGCCAGCGCCCCAGACCCAGTGGGCCAGCGGCACGTATACCAGGGTGGCCCACAGCACGAGAAAAGCCACGTAGGCGCGAAATCGCATGCGTTCCACGATCGCGCCGGAGATCAGGGCGGGCGTGATGATGGCGAACATCGCCTGGAAGACGGCGTGCGCCTGGAGTGGGATGGTGGCGCCGTACGACGCGTCGGGCTCGAGCCCCACGTTCGCGAAGCCGACCCAGCCGAGCCCGCCGATCCAGGGCGTCCCCGGAGCGAAGGCCAGCGAGTAGCCGAACAACACCCACTGGACGCTGATCGCGCCGAGCGCCACGATGCTCATCATCATGGTGTTGAGCGCGTTCTTGGAGCGCACCAGGCCGCCGTAGAACAGCGCCAGGCCGACGGTCATGAGGAGCACGAGGGCGCTTGCCGTGAGCACCCAGGCCGTGTCACCGCTCGAGATCGAGTTCATGGTCCCTCCGCGGCCGCGCCCTCGTCCCGCGCGGCGTCGATGGCGGCCTGTTGCACCTGATCGGCGTTGACGGCGGTGAGGGCGTCGTTGTCGGCTTCGCCGGTTCGGATCCGGATCACACGCTCGAGTGCCTGTACGAAGATTTTGCCGTCGCCGACCTCCCCCGTCCGGGCGGAGGAGAGAATCGCCTGGATGGTGGGTTCGACGAACGGCTCGGACACCGCCATCTCGATCTTCACCTTTTCGTGGAATTCGGCTACCACGGTGCTGCCGCGGTACTGCTCGATCACCTCACGTTCACCGCCGTGGCCGGTGACGCGACTGAGGGTGATGCCGGTGACCCCGGCGCGGAACAGCGCCGTTTTCACCTCGGGAAGGCGCTCGGGTCGCACGATCGTGGTGATGAGGCGCATCGCAGTCTCCCTGGCAAAACGTGGCGCAAAGCGAACGCCCGCTCGGGGTGCGAGCGGGCGGGGATCGAAGCATTCGAGGACCTGTCACGCGGCGTCACCCCGCAAGCACCGGCTCAAACTCGAGGGGGACCGCGGCATCGCCAGCCTCTCGCGGCTGCTTGTACACGTAGGTCTTCCCCGCGTAGTTGCGCAGCACGAGCCCGTCTTCGTCCATCGACTCGACGTACTCGGGGAGGAGGGGAATCTTGCCGCCGCCGCCCGGGGCGTCGATGACGTAGTGCGGCACCGCCATGCCACTGGTCCAGCCGCGCAGGGCTCGCACGATCTCGAGGCCGGTTTCGACGGTGGTGCGGAAATGCTCGGCGCCGGCGACCTGATCGCACTGGTAGATGTAATAGGGCCGGACCCGCGCGATGAGCAATTTCTGCATCAGCAGCTTCATCGTCGCGGGATCGTCGTTCACGCCCTTCAGGAGCACCGTCTGGCATCCCAGCGGGATACCCGCGTCGGCGAGCATCCCCAATGCCCGCACGGCGGCCGGCGTCAGCTCGTCGGGGTGATTGAAGTGCGTATTGATGTACAACGGGTGGTATTGCTTGAGGATGGCGCACAGCTCGGGCGTAATCCGCTCCGGCAGGTGACAGGGCACCCGGCTGCCGATGCGGATGATCTCGATGTGTGGGATGCCCCGGAGCCGCGCGCAAATCTCGTTCAGGCGGCGGTCGGAGAGCAACAGCGGGTCGCCGCCCGACATGATGACGTCCCGGATTTCGGGATGCTCGGCGAGGTAGGTGAACGCGGACTCGAGCTGCGCCATCGGGATCTTCTCGGGGTCGCCCACTTTGCGCCGCCGCGTGCAGAAGCGGCAGTACGACGCGCACACCGGTGAAACCAGGAACAGGGCCCGGTCGGGATAGCGGTGCGTGATGTTGGGGACCGGCGAGTTGGCGTCTTCGGCGAGCGAGTCGACGATCCCGTCCTCGATCTCGAGCTCCTGGACGGTGGGAACGTACTGGCGCCAGATCGGGTCCCCGGGCTCCTTGATGAGGTCCACCATGGCGGGCGAAATGCGGAACTCGAAGTTGTCGACCGCCTGTTTGAGCCGTTCGATGTGGGAGACATGCTCCGGGCCGAACCGCTCGGCCAGGGCCTCCAGGGACGCGATGCTCTTCTTACGAAGCAGCTCCTGCCAGGTCATGTCCATGCGTCAGATCCTTCACGTAGATCACGAGATCGTCGCCGGGCGCGTAATAACCCGGAATGGTCGCGGTTCGGTCAAACCCCTTGGCCTCGTAGAACGCGCGGGTCGGGTTGTAGTCGACGCGGGACGACGTCTCCACCACGATCAACCGACCACCCCCGGCCGACACTGTCTGCTCCACCGCCTCCACGAGCTGCGTGCCAATCCCTTCACCCTGACGTGCCCGGTCCACCGCGATCCAGTAGAGGTCGTAGGTGCCGAGCGTGTCCGGTGTGGGGCCGAAGCACGCGTACCCGGTCAGGTCGTCGCCGTCGAACGCCCCGAGGAACCGGTAATCGTCGTCCCCATCCAGCGCGTCATCGAGCAGCTCGAGCGCGGTCGCGACTTCGGCCTCGTGGAACAGGCCGGTGCCGCGGACCAGCGCCTCAAAGCGTGCGCGGTGCGCGTGCCCGACGGGCCGGAGCGAGCAGCTCACGGGCGGCCTTGGCGCCCTGCGCCTCGCGCAGCGCCACTTCGGCGATCCGCCTGATCAGCTCGGGGTAGTCCCACCCGGCGGCGAAGGCCATCCGCGACAGCCCGGCGTCGTCGTTGAGGTCGGGGTTGGGATTCACCTCGAGCACCCAGGGGCGCCCGGTGTCGTCCACCCGAATGTCCACCCGCCCGTAGCCCTTGCCCTGCATCGTCCGCCAGGCGAGCTCGGCGACTCGGATCAGGCGGTCGGCGAGGCGCTGAGAGACCGTCGCCGGACACACCGGGACGCTGCCCAGGTCTTCGGCGGAGCCGGTGTGCCACTTGGCGGCATAGGTGAGGATGGGCCAGGTTCCCTCGGGCATCCCGGTGAAGTCGATCTCCGCGACCGGCAGCACGCGGTTTCCGACGAACCCGACGTTGAACTCGCGACCGGGGATGTACTGCTGGACCAGGACCTCGTCGAACTGCTCGGTCATCACCGCGATCTTGGCGCGTAGCGCCTTGCGGTCGGTGACCACGGAGCCGCGATCGAGCCCCGCGCTCGCATCCTCGGCCGCCGGCTTGACGATCGCGGGGAGGGGAAAGTCGTCCGAGACCTTGTTGCCCTGGGCGAGCGTCCAGGGTGGGATCGGGGCCCCCGCTTGGGCGAGGATCGCGTTCGCCGTCGCCTTGCGGCGGCACGCGGCGATGGTCCAGGGGCCGCAGCCGGTCACCGGCACGCCGGCGAACTCGAGCGCCGCCACCACGTGCTCCTCCCACTGGGAGAATCCGTGGACCCCTTCGCACAGGTTGAACACCAGCTCGCAGCGGCGGGCCTCGGCGAACCACTTCATGTCGTGGCGCACGGGGAGTTTTTTGGCCTCGTGCCCCATGGAGTCGAAGATGGTGTCGATCTCGCTGACCGCCTTCATCACCCCCGCGATGTCCTCGGCGGTCCAATCCTCGGCGCCGGGGTCGTAGAGGATCGCGACCCTCACGCGGTCGCCCCGGCCCGGAGCCCGCCGGCCGCCGCCGGCACCACCAGCTCCCGCCCGGTGACGCGCTTCCAGGCGATGCGGACCACTTCCTGGATCAGCTCGTCGTAGGCGAACCCGGCGGCGCGCGCGGCCTTGGGGAAGCAGCTGTTCATACGGGGATCGGGAATGATTCCGGGAAGCGGGTTGAGCTCGACGACGTTGGGGATGCCCGCTTCGTCGAGCCGGATATCGATCCGGCACCAATCTCGACAGCCGATCGCCTGATAGGCATCGAGCGCCACGAGCTCGATGTGCCGGTAGGTCTTCTCCGGGACGCGTGCCGGGCACTCGAAAATGTCCAGCTGGTGCTCGGCCGTGTCCCAGATCCACTTCGCTTCGTACCCGTAGACCGGCGTCGACCCGGGCGGCAGCGTCGAGAAGTCGAACCCGACGATCGGCAGACAGTACGCCTCCGGCCCGTTCCCGATGATCGCGACGGTAAACTCCGGTCCCGGGAGGTAGGTCTCGACCAGCACTGGTTGCTTGTAGGTTTCTAAGAGGAAAGAGACGCGGTCGCGGAGCTGCGCCCGGCTCTGACATAAGTTATTGGCAAATATGCCTTTACCAGACCCCTCGGCGACCGGTTTCACGAACAACGGGTAGGGGAGTCGCACGCGCGCCAAGTCGACCTGCTCGTTGACCAGGGCAAATCGCGCCGTCGGGACATCGCGGTAGGCGAGGACTTCTTTGGCGCGCGCCTTGTTCAGCGACAACGACAGCGCCAGCGGGTCGCTCGCCGTGTACGGCACGTTCAGATACTCGCAGATCGCCGGGACGTGCGCCTCGCGGTTCTGTCCGTGCAGCCCTTCGGCCATGTTGAACACGAGCTGGACGCGGGCGCGCGACAATTTCTGCGGGAACGTGGCGTCGGCATGGAGGCGGATGACGGTACCGAAGAGACCGAGGGCCTGCTCCACCGCGTCGATGGTGGATGGCTCGTCCCACTCGGCATAGACGTCGCTGGTACTGCCTGGATCGTCTGCAGCGGGTTCGAGGGCGGGCTTCTGGTTGTACGCGAGACCGATGCGCATGTGGTCTCGGGCGACCTCCTACAAAAAGGGGCCGTTCGCAGAACGGTCCGTGACTCGGTAACTCCAGTGACGACTAATGAATACGAAAAAGCGTGAGGATATGCAATAGGGAGAGCAAATCAAAAACTGGGGTGCGCGGTGCGCGGTATTCTCCGGTCACCGGCCACCCGACGTCACCGTCAATCGGGATGCGCACCGTCGAATACCACGCACCACGCACCACGCACCGCCTGTTCAGACTTTATGGTACGCGACGCGCGCGGCCTCCTGTCGATCGTCGGCGACGTAGCTCTCGAAGTCGGAGAAGAACGCGGGGGCCGCGTCCTGCAGCACGCGCAGGCAGGCGATCGCCATGCGACGTATCTCGAGCTCCGCCCCCTCGCCGCAGCGCAGCTCGAGCATCGTGCGCCAGGCGCGGACGTTTCCCGAAACCACGATCTTCGTTTCCGTCGCGTTGGGGAGCACGCTGCGGGCCGCCTCGCGCGCCATCTTGCGGCGATGCACCTTGTCGCCGACCCAGGCATAGCGCTCCATCAACCCTTCGACCGCGCGGACGTACGCTGCTTGCGCTTCGGTGACCTGCCGCTCCCAATCGGCCTCGAGCGCGACGTCGCCGAGGATCGCGGGCGGGACGACGAACGCCGCGTGGGACTCATCGACGTAACGCTGGGACAGCTGCGAGTACCCGAACCCCGCCCGATGGCGCACCAGCTCGTGCGAGCAGGAGCGTGAGACTCCCTCGACCAGCAGCACATAGACCGCGTGCTCCAGCACCGACCCGTGCCCCTGCTTCTTGATGTTCTCGAGGTACTCGGCGGTGGGGCGTTGCGCGGGATTGTGCTGACTCATGTAACAGATGCGTC
>JBOHST010000008.1:0-6341 GCA_050733375.1 Gemmatimonadales bacterium | reverse complement strand
GGGGCATCCGGCCCCACTGTGGCCGGCCGGCCGACTTCAAGTGCCAGATTTCGACGGGGATGTCGGCCGTCCGGGCGATGCGGAACGCCTCGTCCAGCGCCTCGTCGGCGTGCGCCGCCTCGTTGCGAATATGCGTCGCATAGATGCCGCCGTGGCGGCGCGCCGCACGGGCCAGACCAATCAGCTCTTCGGTGGGCGCGTAGATCGCCGGGGCATACAGCAGGGACGTAGACACGCCCAGGGCGCCCTGCTCCATCAGGGAATCGACCAGCGCTTCCATGTGCGCCTGCTCGGGTCCGGTGGCGGGGCGGTTGTCGAACCCGATCACGGCCATCCGCACCTGCGTCGCCCCGACGAAGGTGGCGAGGTTGACGGTGGAGCGGGTACGGGCGAAGCGGGCGAAGTAGCCATCCAGGTCGCGCCAGTCTACGGTGAGTCCGTATTTCTTCATGTAATCGGAATCCAGGGCCACGAGGCGATCGGTCAACGGCGCCACCGAGCCGCCCTCGCCGGTCACCTCGGTCGTGATCCCTTGCGTCACCTTGGAGAGCACGCGGTTATCGATCAGGACGCTTGTCTCCGACTGGCCCAACATGTCGATGAACCCGGGCGCCACGACGAGCCCCGAGACATCGAGCGTCTCGCGGGCCGTGGCCGCCAACCGGCCCATGGCCGCGATGCGATCGCCGCGGATCGCGAGGTCGCCCCTCCAGCGCGGGTTGCCGCTGCCGTCCACGATCCAGCCGCCACGGAGCAGGATGTCGTACGTCGCCGGCTCGCCGGACGCCGCGGGACGCTCGGATGCGGGCCGGCAGGCGGCGCCGCAGCACAGGATTGCCAACCCCAGGCGAATCACTTGCTCCACTCGGTCCTCAGCGAATCGGGGGTGAGCATCCGGCCGCGCACCATGACCCAGGCGATGTCGCGCGTGGCGGTCACGTCTTCGGCCGGGTTGCGGTTGAGCACGACGAGATCGGCGACCCGTCCCGGCACCACCATGCCGATCGAGTCGGCGCCCAGGAGCTGGGCGACGTGGCGCGTCGCGGCGGTGATCGCATCGATCGGGGTGAACCCCGCCGCCACGAGCAACGCGAGCTCTTCGTGCAGGGCGGCGCCCGGCGCGAGCAGCGGATTGGCCGCGTCGGTGCCGGCGGCCACCATGCCGCCCGCCGCCCGGAACTCGCGCACGAACTGGTTCTGGCGCGCCCGCGAGCGGCGAAACGCCGCGAATTCCGGAGCGCGCCAGCCGCTGCGCTGCAGCAACGCCGCCACCCCCCGGACCCGGCCGCCCGTATCGGCCGGCACGTCGGTCATCCCGAGTCGCGCCGACAGTCGCGGGTCGTCGAGGTTGGCGAACGTTTCGTGCTCCACGAGAGTCGGGACGATCGCCACATGAGTCGCCGCGAGCTGGCGGGCGATGCGTACGACGGTCAGGGAGTCGAGGGCGCCCCATCCGACCTCGTCCATCGTGACGCCCGCGTAAAAGATGTCGTTGGCGCGGAAGTACGGCGAAGCGTCAGGCGCCGCAGCCGCGACCACCCCTGCCATGTGCTCGATCGAGACGACGCCCGCCCGCGCGGCGGTAAGGGCGTCGACCTTTCCGAGGTGCACCGCGACCCGCAGCCGCAGCGTCGCCGCTTCATCCACGATGGCCCGCAGCAGGTCGGGCGTGATCTTGGTATAGACCTTCACGAAGTCCGCCCCGGCCACCGCCCGCTGATCCACGGCCTGACGGGCCTCTTCGTCGCCCGCGACCGCGCTGGCGCCCGGGAGACTGCCGGACATGCCGTCGATCGCCGCCCCGGCGGCGTACATGCGAGGTCCGATGATCGCTCCGAGATCGAGATCCTTCTTGATGGCGTACCCCGAGTCGCCGGGCGAATGCATGTCGCGCACCGACGTCACGCCCCAGGCGAGGTAGCGGGGCAGCGACCAGCGCTCCACGTGAGCGTGGGCGTCGATGAGCCCGGGGATGATCGTCTTGCCGATCAGGCTGATCCGCCTCGCGCCGCGCGGGATCTTGATCTCGTTCACCCTCGCGACGGCCCTGATCGAACCGTCCTTGACCAGAATCAGGGCATCGGTCTTCGGGGCTCCGCCGGCCCCGTCAATCAGCGTGGCGCCCTCCAGCGCGATCATCCCCCTGCCGGGGGAGGTGCACGCCACGGCCAGGACAACGCCACCGCAGCGCACGACCCTCCGCCAGCACAGCGTCACGGTTTTGGATCCGGGGAGGTATGGTCGTGCAGGATCAGCCAGCGATCGCGGCGCTTTTGGAGGATCAGGGTGAACGGGCCGCTCGCCACCAGCGAGTCACCACGATGCAGCCGGAACCGCGCAGTCGCGAACGCCAGGTCCATGGTCAGGGGCCGGACGCGGATCGCTTCGAAGGATAGGGAGTCACGCGATTTGCCCGGCGCGAAGTAGGCCGCCTGGTAGTGGTCGTACATCGCCTGCCAACCGTATTGCACGTGCCCGCCGGTGACGTAGCCGGTGAGCGAGTCCTTCGCGTAGTCGCTCATGAAGCCGTCCAGGTCGCCGCGATTCCAGTCGGTCGCTGAGCGCTCCAGCGACGCGGTAATCTCCGCGCGCGGGTCGCCGGTCGGCACTTTCGGCGCCGCGCATGCGGCCAGCGCCAGGGCACTCCATATGAGTCTCCGCACCTCACGCCCCCTTCGTCCCGAAGTCCGAGGAACGTACTTTCCCACATGGCCGATGCAACCCCGCGACCGCCAGGGAGTCCTTTAGGGCGACCGCCAGGGTTCCCCGCAGGCCGTCTGGCCGGGCTGCCCCTGTTGGGTTCCAAACGGGCACGCAGCGACGGGGGCTTTCTGTGGGAAACGATTGTCAACGGTCCTGTCCAATCGCGCCGCCTGGGGGTGAGCCTCGGTTTGAATCTCATCCCGCTCGGCTCCAAACTCTGCACCCTCGACTGCCCCTATTGCGAATGCGGCTTCAATACGCCCAGGGCCGCCGCCAGCCGCTGGCCCTCCCCGGATGAAGTCGCCCACCGTTTGCGCGGCACTCTCGAATTGCTGCCGGGCGCGCCCGACTGGATCACCTTCGCCGGCAACGGCGAGCCCACGATGCACCCCCGCTTTCCGGTCGTCGTGGAGCGAGTGCTCACGGCTCGAGCCGACCTCGCCCCGGCCGCGCGAGTCGGGATTCTCTCCAACGGCCTCGCGGCTGGGAAACCGGCGATCCGCGACGCGCTGCTCCGACTCGATGCACGAATGATGAAGCTGGATCCCGGGCCGCCCGAGCGCGTGAATGGACTGCCCTACGACCCGGAACAGCTCGTGATGAACTACCGCGCCTTGAAGCCTTACACGATCCAGGCGATGGTCGTGCGGGGCACCGACTGGGACGGCGCGAGCGGGACGAGCCTCACCGCATGGCTCCCGCTCGTGACCGCTGCTGATCCCGACGCGGTGCACCTCTACTCGCTCGACCGTCCGCCGGCGGACCCCCGTCTCCAAAACGTGTCGCGGGAGCGCCTCCTCGAGATGGCCAGCGCCATCCGGGAAGCGCTCCCGCGGTGTGCCGTGGACGTGTTCTAGCGACGACTCTTCCGCCTCGCCTTCGCCTTCGGTCGCCGGGCCTTCTTGGCGGGCCGCTTCGCCTTGGCCCGCTTCGCCTTCCGAGCCGGCTTCCTCCGGGCCTTCGGTCTGGCGGCTTTCCGTTTCTTGCCTTTCTTGGCCTTCTTTGCCTTCTTTTTCGCCGGCGCCTGCTTCGGTTTCGGCGGCGCCATCTCCTCGTTCATCAACGGGTTATACGTCATCGGAGCCGGCTCCGGAGCCGCTGGAGGCTCGGGGGGGAACATGGGCTCCATCATCCCGGGGCCGCCCAACCCCGTCACGTCAATGTTCGCGAGCATCTATGTCTCCTCCGCTGGTTGTCTCCGAGGGGGGCCTATAGCTTACCCGGGGAACTTCCCGACGCAAGTGAGTCCATGCGCCTACTGCTCGGTGGTCTCGGGCTCCTTCCCACGCTGCTGGGCGCGCAAATCCGTGCCGCATCGCCCGCCGTGGCCACCCGAACGCCGATCTCGTTGTCGTGGCGGCGCTTCGACATCGACCTGACAGGGCCCGCCCGGCCACACGGCGCTGCACGGTTTTGAGCTGGCGTTCAAGACTCCGCTCTACGACCATCCGATCCCGGCGCGCGAGGTCGCGCGCCGCGTCGAGATCGAGGTGATCGCGCGCTTCCGCCCGGATCTGCAGCTCGCCTGGCCGGCCGGATTCGGCGGGCAGTATGTGTTCTGGGACGACGAGGAGCGCGCGTTCGTGCTGTCGGAGAGCCGGCGGCAGCTCAGCGCATTGTTCGGGTCGCCGTGGGCCACGTGGGCGACCAACAACCCATTTCACATGCTGGCCGACGCGCCGAGCGAGCTGCACATCGCCGTCGGGGATCAGGGCCCGGTCCCGATGCCGAAGCCGGGGGAGCCGGCCGGACGGCTCACGGCTGTGGACGCGAGTGGGATTCCGATCGTCGTGGTGGGTGCCATCGCGCCCCGCGACTCGGTGCGGGCCATCCGCCGCCGCGACCGACACGCGGGGACCGCTCCAGCGGCCTGAAGCTCGTGTCGCAACGCCTGGCCGACGACACGCTGGTGTTGGCGGTGGAGGGGCTCGCGGGACATGCGTACCGGCTCGTCATCCGCACGCCGCGCGGCGAGCGCTCGGTGGCGGTCACCATGCCGGATGGCGGCGATGCGATGGACGGCTACTCGGCGCGTTTCGTGCGGGTTACGGCACAGCCGTGACAAGTTAGATTTGGCCCTGTCATGAATCTCCGCCCGCGCTCTCTCGCCGGATTCCTGCTGCTTGCCGTCAGCTCCGCGGCGACGGGGCAGAATGTCTCCGAGGTGCAGGTCGCGCCACCCTCGATCACGATCAAGGCTGGCGAGCGCTACGGGCTGCTGGCCACGGCGTACGATCGGGCGGGCAACGTCATGCCGACGGCGCGTCCGGTCTGGTCCTCCAATAACCCTTCCGTTGCGCGCGTGGACAACAACGGCACTGTGATCGGCGTGGCGTCCGGCGTGGCGATCGTTGAGGCACGCGTCGGCCAACGGCGTGGTCAGGCCGCGGTGCAGGTGACCGGCAGCATGCCTGCCGCTGGGGGTGGCGGCGCGGCAGGGACCGGCGCGACGCCGTCCGGAGGGGGAGCGGCCGCCGATCCGTTCGCCGGCCAGCCACCCGGCTCGGGCCCCGCCGCCGCGCTGCGCATCGACCCACCTTCGATTTACCTGCTGCCGTCGGAGAACACGCGCGTCTACCCGCGCGCGCTGCGCGACGATGGCTCGCCCGCCGCGCCGGTGCAGGTCACGTGGAAATCGCTCCGCGAAGACGTCGCCAGCGTCGAGGCGAACGGTACCGTCGTCGCCCTCGCGGCGGGTCAGGGCACCATCCTCATGACCGGACCGAGCGGGCTCACCGCGACGGCGCCGGTTGTGGTGCAGCAGGCGGAGTTCGCCATCCAGGAAGGTCCCGAGCTGACGCTCGGCCCCGGAGAAGCGGATACGCTGCACGTGGTGGTTCCGAATCAAGGCAACCGCCTCGTGAGCCCACTGGCGCTGACGTGGACCTCGAGCGATCAGAGTGTGGCGCAGGTGAGCATTTCGGGGGTCGTGAAGGCGGTGGGGTCGGGGAAGGCATCGCTCGCGGTGGTGGGGCTCACGCAACAGAAGAGTCTCGAAGTGCTGGTGCATCGGGCGGTTGTGCTGCTCGCGGTCCGTCCCACTTCGCGCGCCGACGTCGAGGTCCCGCTCGCGGCGACGGTCCGGTTTACGGCGCAGGCGCTCGCCGCGGACAGTACGGTCGTGCCGGAGGCGCGGCTCCTCTGGACGGTGGCGGACACCAGCGTGGCGACGTTCGATCCCGCGACCGGCGTGCTCACCGGGAAAAAGGTCGGCCGCACGGTGCTGGCGCTGCGCGGCCCGGGGCCCATTCCGATCCTGGTAAACTGGAACATCAGCGTGATCGCCGGCTCGGTGAAGCTCGCGGCGACGCGGCTCGCATTGCCGATCAACGGTCGCGTTGCGCTGCGCGCCAGCTTCGCCAACGATGGCGGCGCCGTGCTGGGTCCCGCGACCGGGCTGGCCTGGAGCTCCGACGCCCCCGCAGTGGCGACGGTGGCCGAAGACGGCGCCGTCACGGGCACGGGATACGGGCACGCCCGCATCACCGCCACCGCGCCGGGCGGGAAGTCCGCCGTGGCCGACGTATACGTCCAAGGGGAGCTGCTGCTCGCCAGCACCCGGACCGGGAAGCACCAGCTCTTCTGGATGGAGCGGGCGAACCTCGTCGCGTTGCGTCGTGCGACCACCGATACGGGGC
>JBOHST010000007.1:0-5559 GCA_050733375.1 Gemmatimonadales bacterium | reverse complement strand
TCCCGCGACGTCGCCGAAGCGCGCTCCGCCGATACGCGCCGCCTGGTGAACGCCCAGCTCACGCAACAGCTGGCCGCGCTCGGGACGTCGTATACCCAGATCGAGATCGCCGCCGAGAACGTCGCCGCCGCCACCGAGGACGTCCGCGTGCAACAGGAGCGCTACCGCGTAGGCGCGGGGACGATCCTCGATCTCCTGACGTCGCAGACGAGCCTCACACAGGCCCAGACCAACCTGGTGCAGGCCCGCTTCAACTACCTCATCGCGCGGGCGCAGCTCGAGGCCCTCGTGGGGCACTCACTATGACCGCCGCCGCCTCGATGAAATTCCGCACCGGGGACACCCCGCTCCCGGACATCGTGATCCTCACCCATCGCCTGACCCGCCAATACGATATGGGTGGCGAGGTGGTGCGGGCGCTGCGCGGTGTGAACATCCAGATCCGGCGGAACGAGTTCGTGGCCGTCATGGGCCCGTCGGGCTCCGGCAAGTCGACGCTCATGAACCTCATTGGCTGCCTCGACACGCCGTCGGCGGGCGAATACTGGTTGAACGGCCAAAAGGTGAGCGATCTTTCCGACGACGAGCTGGCGCGGATCCGCAACAAGGAGATCGGCTTCGTATTTCAAACGTTCAACCTCCTGCCACGCGCCAACGCGCTCCACAACGTGGAGCTGCCGCTCATCTACGCCGGCCAGAACGCCAAAGCCCGCCGTGCCGCGGCCGCCCGAGCGCTCGAACGGTGCGGCCTGGGCGACCGCATGGATCACCGGCCCAGCGAGCTGTCCGGCGGCCAGCGCCAGCGCGTGGCCATCGCCCGGGCGCTCGTCAACAACCCCAGCATTCTCCTCGCCGACGAGCCGACCGGCAACCTCGACTCGGCCACCGGCGAGGAGATCATGAAACTGTTCGAGGAGCTGTGGGAGACGGGCCAGACGATCGTCCTGGTCACTCACGAGCACGACATCGCGGCGCACGCCCGCCGCCAGATCCACCTGCGCGACGGCATCGTCGAGCGGGACGAGACAACGGAGCGTACACCGTGAACCGACTCCTTCGCGCGGCCGCCCTGACCCTGGGCTTCGCCGCCTGCAAACAGGCCCAAACGGCGCCTGTCTATGAGAAAATCGCCGTCGAGCGGCGCAACATCGTCGTGTCGGCCTCGGCCGCCGGAGCCATCCGGCCGATCCTCACCGTGGACGTGAAGTCCAAGGCGTCGGGCGAGATCATCGGGATGCCCGTTGAAACGGGGGACGAGGTCCGTCCCGGTCAGCTGCTCGCGAGAATCGATCCACGCATCCCGCAGGCGAACCTGGAGCAGGCCCAGGCGGCGCTGCAGGTGGCGGACGCGCAGCTCCAGAACGCCCAGGCGCAGCTCGCCCGCTCCGATACGTTGTTCAAGGCCCAGGCGATCACCCAGGCCGAGTACGAGACGGCCAGGCTGGGCTTCGCGCAGGCCAACGCCCAGCTCGTCAATGCCCGGACCAATCTCCAGAGCGCGAAGGACGCGATGGAGGACACGCAGGTCCGCGCGCCCCTCAAGGGCACGATCATCGCGAAGAGCGTCGAGCTCGGAACCGTCATCTCGTCGCCCACCCGGGACGTGGGCGGCGGGACGGTCTTGCTTCGCATGGCGAACCTGGACACCGTCCAAGTAGCGGCGCTCGTCGATGAAACCGACATCGGCAAAGTGCAGCCGGGCATGCCCGTGACGATCACCGTGGACGCCTATCCCAACCGGCCGTTCAACGGCTCGGTCCTGAAAATTGAGCCACAGGCGCAGGTGAACCAAAACGTCACGCAGTTCTCGGTGCTGGTGAACATTCTCAACCCGGAGCACGTCATCAAGCCGGGGATGAACACCGAAGTGGAAATCCACGTCGGGGAGCGGCAGGGCGTGCTCGCCATTCCCAACGCCGCGCTCCGCACCCCGACCGACCTCGCCTCGGCGGCCACCGTGCTCGGGCTCGACCCACAGGCGGTGCAGCAGCAACTGGCCCAGGCCGCGGCGCCCCGCGGCGACAGCGGCAGCGCGACCATGGGCGGCGGCGTGGCCCGCCCCGACTCGAATCCGCCGCAAGACGGCAAGCCGGCGCAGACTCCGGCCGTGATCACCCTCCCGGACGGCCGTCAGGTTCCGGTGCCGGCGGGGGTGAATGCGGCGCAGGCGCAGGCCGCGGTACGAAAACGGATGTCGGGTGGCGAGCTGACGTCGGCCGAACAGGCGATGATGCGCCAGGTGTTCGCCCAAATGCGCGGCGGGACCGGCCGGTCCGGCCGGCAGGGGGCGCCAGGCACGGGCGGTGGCGGCATGCGGAGCCGCGATTTCGGCGGTCGCTACATCGTGTTCGTGCTGCGCGATGGCAAGCCCTTCCCGCTGTCGATCACTACCGGCCTCACGGATCTCGACTACAGTGAGGTGACCAACGGACTGACGGAGCAGGATACCGTCCTCGTCCTGCCCTCGGCCTCGCTCGTGAACGCGCAGAAACAGTTCCAGCAGCGCGTGCAGTCGTTCACGGGTGGCGGCATCCCCGGATTGCGCCAACAGGCGCCAGGCACGCCCAGCACCGGGACGCAGCGCAACCCGGTCCCGAGGTAACCATGTTGGTCGACGAAACCGTTCGCGTCGCCCTGCAGGCGATCAGGGCCAACAAGCTCCGCTCGCTCCTCACCGCGCTGGGCATCATCATCGGCGTCGGTGCCGTGATCACGATGATCGCGCTCGGCACGGGCGCCCGGAAAGCGGTGGAGGCCCGCATCCAGTCGCTCGGGCCCACCCTGCTGACCATTTTCCCGGGACAAAGTTTCCAGGGCGGGGTCGCCAGCATCAACCGCGTCAGCCTCACGGTCGACGACGACACCGCCCTCGCCCAGAGCGCCCGGTACCTCGAGGCGGTCGTCCCGGAGCTGTCGCGCTCGCTCCAGATCCAGCGCGGCAACCAGAACCTCAACGCGAACGTGGTCGGCACGACGTCGAACTACGCCGCCGTGCGGAGCTACACCATCACGGCCGGCCGGATGTTCACCACCGGCGAGGATGTGGCGCGCCGCCGCTTCGCCGTACTCGGCTCGGCCGTCCCCGACATGTTCAGCGCCAACGGCGCCGCGATGATCGGCCAGGAGATCCAGATCCGTGGGATCCCGTTCCAGATCATCGGGGTCCTCTCCGAGAAAGGCTCACAGGGATTCAACAACCCGGACGAGCAGATCCTCATTCCACTGCAAACGGCGCGGTTTCGCGTCATGGGGACCGATCGGCTGCGCTCGATCACCGCCAAGGTGGGCGACCCGCAGCACATGAACCTGGCGATGATCGAGATCGAGCGGGTCATGCGGCGCCAGCACAAGATCCGGCCGGGGGGCGAGAACGACTTCCAGATCCGCAACCAGACCGACGTGCTGTCGACGTTCCAGCAGACGACGCAGACCTTCGGCTTCCTGCTCGCCGGCATCGCGGCCGTGAGCCTGCTGGTGGGCGGCATCGGCATCATGAACATCATGCTGGTCTCGGTCACCGAGCGCACGCGCGAGATCGGCGTGCGCAAGGCGCTCGGCGCCACCCGGAGCAACATCCTGATGCAGTTCCTGGTCGAGGCGCTGGTGCTGTGCCTCGTCGGCGGCACGATCGGCGTGCTGCTCGGCTCGCTCGGCGCGGTGGTGCTCTCGAAGTTCGCCCACTGGAACACGGCCATTTCGCCGTTTTCGATCGCGCTCGCGTTCTTTTTCAGCGCCGTCGTGGGGCTGTTCTTCGGGATCTGGCCCGCCCGGCGGGCGGCCATGCTCGACCCGATCGAGGCGTTGCGTTACGAATAGTCAGCGAGACACAAGCTGTGCGTGGTGCGTAGTGCGTGGTATTTAACGGATCGTAGGCCGGCGAACGGCGCCGCCACTCGAACGGTCCGGGAGAATACCACGTACCACGCACCACGCACTATTATTCCCCCATGCTTGCCCTGCTGCTCGTCCTCCAGGCCTCCGCAGCCCCCGCTCCCGTCTATCGTGGCAGCGCCCGCGAGCTCGATGTCGCCATTCCACGCATCGAGACGACCGTGCAGGTTGACGGTGAGCTGGACGAGTCCGTCTGGCTCCAGGCGGCGCGGCTCACCGGATTCTCGCAATACCTCCCTGCCGACGGCCGCTCCGCCGAGGACTCGACCGAGGTCCTCGTCTGGTACGCGCCCGACGCGATCCACTTCGGCGTCCGCGCGTTCGAGGGGCACGGCGCGGTGGTGCGCGCCACCCTGGCCGACCGCGACAATATCGACCGCGACGACCAGATCCAGCTGCTGCTCGACACCTATGCCGACCATCGCCGCGCGCTGTTGTTCGCCGTGAACCCGCTCGGCGTGCAGCAGGACGGCGTCCGCAGCGAAGGGCAGGATGCCGGCGCCGCGAGTGGCGCGGGGGTCGGCAGCGGGCGCTTCGACGGCGTCGTGGACATCAACCCCGACTTCGTCTACGAATCCAAAGGCCGCGTCACCGCATCGGGCTTCCAGGTCGAAGTGCGCATTCCGTTCAAGAGCCTGCGCTACCAGAGCGCCGACCCGCAGAGCTGGGCGCTCCAGGTGGTGCGCGTCACCCAGCATTCCGGGTACGAAGACACCTGGACCCCGGCGGTGCGCGCCAGCGCGAGCTTCCTGATCCAGTCGGGCCAGCTCGTGGGACTCACCGGCCTGCGCCGCGGCCTGGTCATGGATCTCAACCCGGAATTCACCACCAAGGTCATCGGGGAGCCGCGCACGGCCGACTACCTGTACCGCGCCACACCGGAAGTCGGCGGGAACCTGCGCTGGGGCATCACGCAGAACCTGGGGCTGAACGCCACCGTCCACCCCGACTTCTCGCAGGTCGAGGCCGACGTGGGCCAAGTGACCGTGAACGAGCGCTTCGCGCTGTTCTTTTCCGAAAAGCGGCCGTTCTTTCTCGAAGGATTGGAGCAGTACGACACGCAGAACCGACTGATCTACACGCGTCGCATCGCGTCTCCGTTGGGCGGGGCCAAGCTCATCGGAAAGGTGGGCAGTACCAACGTGGCCTACCTCGCGGCCGTGGACGACCGCACGTTGTCCCCAACCGACGATCACCCGATCTACAATCTGTTCCGGTTGCGGCGTGACCTCGGCGCGAGCTCCACCGCGGGGCTCGTCTACACCGACCGCGTCGAAGGCGACGCCTACAACCGCGTGGCCGGCGTGGATGCGCGGGTCATCTGGAAGAAGATCTGGTTCTCCGAAGCGCAGTTCGCCGGGTCGTGGACCCGGGACGCGGCCGGCGCGCGTTTCGCACCGCTGTGGGACGTGACGCTGTACGACCGCACCGGCCGCTCCTACGGCAACCACGCCGAGCTGGTGGGTATTCATCCGGATTTCACGGCGGCGAGCGGCTTCGTGCCACGCACCGGCATCGTCACCGGGCGACTGTTCAACCGGTTCACCTGGTACGGCAACCCCGGCAGCCGGGTGGAGGCGCTCACGACCTTCACCGGGTTCAGCCCGCTCTGGAGCTATCACGACTTTTTCAAAGGCAGGGGAACGATCGAGGGCGGGCTCTCGAGCA
>JBOHST010000006.1:0-2891 GCA_050733375.1 Gemmatimonadales bacterium | reverse complement strand
CGGTGCGAAACGTATCGGTGCTGCTGGGCGACGGCACGCTGGGCTGGAGCGCGTTTGCCCCCTACGAAGCCATCGTCGTGGCGGCGGGGGGCCCGGAGGTCCCGGCGCCGTTGGTGGAGCAGCTCGCGCTGGGCGGGCGGCTGCTCATGCCGCTGGGTGGCCGCGGGGCACAGACGCTCACCCTGGTGGAGCGCACCATGGGGGAGCCGCTCCAGACGACCCTCGGCACAGCGCTATTTGTCCCATTGGTGGGAGAGCACGGATTCGATGTTTGACAAGGCCGTCCACTGGCTGACGGAAACCATCTTCGACCTCGGCTACCCGGGCATCACGCTGCTGATGGCCATCGAATCCTCGGCCATCCCGTTTCCGAGCGAGGTGGTGATGCCGCCCGCGGGCTATCTCGCCGCCAAGGGCCGCCTCGACCTGGCCCTGGTGATGCTGGCCGGAATCTCCGGGAGCCTGATCGGAGCGCTGGCGAATTACGGCGTCGCCCACTGGCTGGACGGTTGGTTGCGGCGCCACGGCAAGTGGCTGCTCATCCGCCCCGAATCGCTCGATCGCGCCGAGGCCTTCTTCCGCCGGCACGGGGAGATCGGCACGTTCGTGGGGCGGTTGGTGCCGGTGGTGCGGCAGCTGATCTCGATCCCGGCCGGCTTGGCCCGTATGCGATTGGACCGCTTCGTGCTCTACACCGGCCTAGGGGCGGGCATCTGGTGCGCCATCCTCACCTATATCGGATACCTTCTGGGTCAACACGAGTCCGTTCTGCGTGACGAACAGGTCCAGCGGTACGTTGGGCGCGTGCTGGTTTACCTGCTTCCGGCCCTGGTGGCAATCGTCGGCGCCTACGCCTGGTGGTACCGTCGCCGCAAGAGCCGGATGCTGGGGGAGGGCAGCGACAAGGCGTGACTGTGGTCCGGTGGCGGGTGCGGGGGCGCGTACAGGGAGTGGGTTTCCGCTGGTTTGTGATGCGCGCGGCGGTGCGTCTCGGGCTGGTGGGATATGTCCGGAACCTCCCGGACGGATCAGTGGAGGTGGTCGCGGGCGGGACGCGAGCGGTGATGGACCAGCTAGAGGAAATGCTCGCCCGCGGCCCGGCCATGGCGCGGGTCGACGGTGTGGAAAAGCAGGAGATTACACACGAGATGAAGTTGCCTAATCCGTTTGATGTGAACTAGTTGAGTCACGTCACAAGCGGGGAATCGTGGACACGTCATCCCAACTCCTCCAAGCGGTACGTGATGTCCCCGATTTTCCGAAACCCGGGATCATCTTCAAGGACATCACGCCTGTCCTGCTCGATGTTCGGTTGTTCGAAATGGCGACTCGCGCCATGGCCGAGCCATTTCGGGCGGCCGGCATTACCCGCGTCGTGGCGATCGAATCACGCGGGTTCATGTTTGGCGCCCCGATCGCGCTGCAGCTCGGTGCCGGCCTCGTCCCGGTCCGCAAGCCCGGGAAGCTGCCGTCGTCCCGCGAGCGGGTGGAGTACAGCCTGGAATACGGCACGGACGCCTTGGAGATGCATTCCGACGCGATCAGCCGCGGGGATCGCGTCATGATCGTGGACGACGTGCTTGCCACGGGAGGAACCGCCGAGGCCGCCGCGCGTCTCGTGCGCACCCGCGGGGCAGAGATCGTCGGGTTCAGTTTTCTCATCGAGCTGGGGTTCCTCGACGGGCGGAGTCGGCTCAACCCGGTTCCGGTAGAGGCATTGTTGCGGTATTAAAGCAGGACTTGATTCAGTGTCCATAACTCCTCTAGATTACGCCGCTTACGCCCCTGTAGCTCAGACTGGATAGAGCAGCGGTTTCCTAAACCGTTGGTCGGGCGTTCGAGTCGCCCCAGGGGCACTCGGAGCGCGTAGGTACGCTAGGCTCGACGGGGTCACCAGAAAGTGGGAATCGTGGCAACATCGGTTCGTGACGGACATGGAGTAACAACCCACGCAACCGGCCTCGAGAAGGTCGGTGGGTGGGTGGGTCGCTATCGGCGGCGGCTCAGCTGGGGCTTGGGCATTCTGGTCATAGCAGCGGGTTTGTTCGGCTGGAAACGCGTTTCGACGCGCCAAAGCGAGCGCAATGCCAGCCAACAGCTCAATTCAGCCCGGTTCGCCCTCGAGTCCAAGAACTATGCGCTGGCGGCGAGCGAATTGGCGCGCATTCGTGAGAACTACTCCGGGACGCGATCAGCCAACGAGGCGTCGATCCTGCTTGCTCAGGTACGGTTGGGACAGGGCCAAGGTCAGCAGGCCATCGAACTCTTGAAGCAGTTCGCCCCGGAGGCCCAGGCCGACTACCGATCACAGGCCTACGGGTTGCTTGGAGCGGCTTACGAGAACGTGGCGCACCCCAAGGAGGCGGCCGAGGCCTACGAGGCGGCGGCGACGTCTGCCCGGCTACCGTTCCAGCGAGCGCAATTCCTTTCCGATGCCGGTCGGGCCTGGCTGGCGGCAGGGGACACGGTTCATGCCAGGGCGAACTACCTGGAAATCGTCACGGAACTCGATTCCACAACTACGGCGGTGGAAGCGAAGGTGCGGCTCGGTGAGCTGGATCGCGGGGCGAGCTGAGGGGTTTGTAGGTTCGTATAATAGATGTTATGTTAAGTTAACTTGTGTGTGAATGTGGAAAATCCTCAGGGAGTCACGACTCCCCGAAACACCATGCGCGCCTGCCCCTCCAGCCACAAATCGTCGTAGCGCCCCTGCCGGGTCCGCCGGGCCCGAACCATCAGCGGCAGGCCGGACCGCGTCATCACGGTCACGGGAAAGTCGGCAGCGCCCCAGTCACGCAGGACGCACGCGGCTGCCACCGCACCCGTTCCGCACGCGAGCGTCTCCGCCTCCACGCCTCGTTCGTAGGTCCGCATGGCCCAAACCGATCGTT
>JBOHST010000005.1:0-8629 GCA_050733375.1 Gemmatimonadales bacterium | reverse complement strand
TGTTGGGGGCCACGGCCCCGCCCGCCGGCTCGAGCCGCTCGACCTGCCAGCCGTCCGGTGCGATGAGATCCACGGCGTCCACCGGCAGCGGCGCGAGACCGGCGTTCCAGACGGTCACCTCCACCTGCAGCCGTTCTCCCGGCGTCAGGATCGCGTCGTCGGCGATGCCGTCCACCGCGATACCGGCGGCGGCGGCGAGCGCGCCTTCGAGGATCACCCGCTGCTCCGTGTCGCCGGGACCGAGCGCCTGCAGCGCCCGGGACAGGTACGGGACGATTCCGGCCGGCGCGTAGGGGTTGAGGGCGGCGCGGGCCGAATCGATGAGCGCGCGGACCTTCTCATGACCGCGCCAGACCGTGTCCACACCGGCGAACAGACCGCCCGTATCTCCGACCTTCGACGCGACCAGGGCGAGGCGGGTTTGAGCGGGACCGGGATTCTGCAACCGGCCCATGTCCTGCGAACGGTGACGGCTGCGCCCCGCCATCGCGATCTGGTGGTAGGACAGGCCTAGGACCGGATCCATCCCGCCGGTCGGAATGGTCAGGCTGGCCGTGGAGTCGAAAAATCCCCCGCGGTAGAGCTTCACCGGCCCCCAGGTCGAGTCCCGCAGCACGTCGAACGCCTGGCGCGCGAGGATCCCCGCGGCTTGATGCTGTCCATGCCCATCCCGCGGAGTACCGCTGAAGACGGACACGACAACCTGCGGTCGAAACCGACGGATCGTCTCCAACACATCACGCAGCAGCGAATCGCGCGGCCAGAGGCGGAACGTCTCATCCGCGGATTTGGAAAAGCCGAAGTCGTAGGCGCGCGTGAAGAACTGGCGGGCCCCGTCGAGTGCGCGCGCGGCGAGCAGCTCCCCGCTGCGGATGATCCCCAGCTCGGGACCGAGCTCCTGGCCGATCAGGTTCTGGCCACCTTCCCCCCGATTGAGGGAGAGGTACGCGGCCTGCGCGCCGAGCCCACGCGATAGCCAGGTGAGCAGCTGCGTGTCTTCGTCGTCGGGATGCGCGCCGATGATCAGGACGCGCTTCTCGGCGCCCAGCTGCTCCAGCGCGTTGGCCAACGCCGCGACGCCGCCGGTGCCGGCTGGGCCAAGCTGCTGGCCCCGGATGGTGCCGGCGGCGCCAAGCCAGAGAGCCGCGAGGCCGAGGAGCGTGCGAAGCACTAGCGGGAAAGATACACGGTGCCACCCTTCATAACGAAATGGACGCGCTGCAGTTCCGTGATGTCCTGCAGTGGATCGCCCGCCACCGCTACGATGTCCGCGAAATGTCCGGGCGCGATCGTTCCGAGACTGTCCGACTGACCCAGCAGCTCGGCGGCGAGCGCGGTGCCGGACTTTATCGCCTGCATCGGGGTCATCCCATACTGGACATAGTACTCGAACTCCCGCGCCTGGTTGATCTCGGTCCAGGGGAACCCGCCGACGTCGCTCCCCATGACGATCTTCACCCCCTTGCGGAGCGCCCGCCGGAACGCGGCGCGCTGGTAGTCCACCATCGGGATCCAGATCCCGCCGCGTGGAGCCGCCACGTAGTGGATGACGGTGACCGTGGGCACCCAGTACACGTTCTGGCGGATCATCACGTCCATGAGGGAGTCGGTCATGCCGTCCCCGTGCTCGATCGAATTCACGCCGGCGCGCAACGCTGCGGCGATCCCGTCCGCCCCGATCGCGTGCGCCGCTACACGCCGTCCGAGCCGATGCGTTTCGTCCACGATGGCGCGCGCTTCGTCGTCGGTGAAATTGACCCAGCTCCGGAGCGTCGAGTCCGGCGTGAAGTAGTAACGGCGGTCGGCGTAGTACTTGATCCAGTCCGCCCCATGCGACACCTGCTCCCGTACCGCGAGCCGGGCGCCGTCGACGCCGTCCACCGGCTGCACCCCGTGCGGCAGCTCGAGCTCCCAGTTCGCCGACAGGATCGGGTACATCCCCGTCGGCGCCATGGCGCGGGTGGAGGCGTAGATGCGCGGCCCGGGCACTTCGCCGCGGTTCACCGCCAGTTTGACGTCCACATCGGCGAACATGGCGCCTTCCGTCTCGACGTCGCGCAGCGTGGTGAAGCCGTGCTCGAGGGAGAGCCGCGCGTTCCGCGCGGCGAGGATCGCGCGGTACGCAATCGATTGAAACAGGAGCTGTCGGTCGTACTCGTCGCTCGTGGAATCGCCCTGCAGCAGCAGGTGGGTGTGTGTGTCTATTAGTCCCGGGAGCACGGTCATGCGGGACAGGTCGATCACCCGGGCATCGCCGGCCTGCCCCTGGATCTGGACGAGCGGTCCGACCGCGCGGATCCACGCCCCCTCGATCAGGATCCCCATGCCGGCCTGGGCCTGGTCGGCCCGGCCGTCGATCAACCGGCCGGCCTTGATGAGAACCCGTTGCGGGGACGGTGGATTCTGGGCGGCCAGGTCCCGCGCGAACACCAGGCCGAGCAGCAGGACGACACGTCGCATGGCGGAACTCCTTGTATTGGCGAGGCGAATCTCCCCCCGAACGGAGGCGTGTCAAGCTGATAGCTGACGGCTGATCGGGCCTTTTTGTACATTAGTGACATGACCACGACCGCCGTCGAACCCAAGCGCCCTGTCAGCGCCGACGAGGCGCGCGAGGTCGCCGAAGCCGCGCGCGAGCAGGAGTGGGCGGCGCCCAGTTTCGTCAAAGATCTGTTCCTCGGGAAACTGCGGATGGACCTCATCCATCCCTACCCGGTGCAGGATCCGGCGGACGCCGAGCGCGCCCGGCCGTTTTTGGAGCAGCTGGACCGGCTGCTGCGCACCGTCGACTCCGACCGCATCGACCGTGAGGGCGAGATTCCGGAATCGGTGATCCGGGGTCTCAAGGACCTGGGCGCTTTCGGAATCAAGATCCCGCGCGAATACGGCGGCCTCGGCCTGTCGCAGCTGTCCTACATGAAGGCGATCGAGCTCGTCTCCTCGATCGACGGCTCGATCACCGCCCTGCTGTCCGCCCACCAGTCGATCGGCGTGCCCCAACCGCTCAAGCTGTTCGGGAGTGAGGCGCAGAAGCAGAAGTTCTTCCCTCGCCTCGCCCGGGGCGCGGTGTCGGCGTTCGCGCTGACCGAGCCAAACGTGGGATCGGACCCGGCCGCGATGGAAACGTCCGCCGTGCTCTCCGAGGACGGCCAGGCGTGGATCCTGAACGGCGAAAAACTGTGGTGCACCAACGGCACCATCGCGGAGCTCATGGTGGTGATGGCTCGGACGCCGTCGAAGACCGTGAACGGGAAAGAGAAGAAGCAGATCACCGCGTTCATCGTCGAGGCAAGCGCGCCCGGGGTGAAGGTCACCCAGCGCTGTCACTTCATGGGCCTGAAGGCGATGTACAACGGCGTCATCACCTTCACCAACGTCCGCGTGCCGAAGGAGAACGTGCTGTGGGGTGAGGGCAAGGGACTGAAGCTCGCGCTCATCACGCTGAACACCGGGCGGCTGACGTTGCCGATTTCCGCCGTCGCGTGCGGGAAACGCTGTCTCGAGATCTCACGCGCCTGGGCGAACACCCGGGTGCAGTGGGGCCGCAAGATCGGCCAGCACGACGCGATCGCCCAAATGATCGGGACGATGGCCGCCAACACGTTCGCGATGGAGGCGGTGGCGGAGCTGTGCGGCGCGCTCGCCGACCGAGGCGAATCGGATATCCGGCTCGAGGCGGCGATCGCCAAACTCTACAATTCAGAAGCGGGCTGGCGCATCGTCGATGACACGGTGCAGATCCGCGGGGGCCGCGGCTACGAGACCGCCGACAGCTTACGGGCGCGCGGCGAAACGCCCGCCCCGGTCGAGCGCATCATGCGCGATTTCCGCATCAATCTGATTTTCGAGGGATCGAGCGAAATCATGCACCTGTTCATCGCCCGCGAGGCGGTGGACAAACACCTCCAGGTCGCGGGCGATGTGGTGATGCCCGGCAAGGCCCTGCGGGAACGGCTGGCCGGCCTGGTGCGCTCGGCGCTGTTCTACGGCTGGTGGTATCCCTCCCGTTGGATCGGCTGGAGCTTCTGGCCGAAATACGCCGAATTCCAGGCGCTCGCCCCACACGTGCGATTCGTGGAGCGCGCCTCACGCCGGCTCGCTCGCGGCGTGTTCCACTCCATGCTGCGGTTCGGGCCGAAGCTCGAGCTGCGCCAGGGCGTGTTGTTCCGCCTCGTGGATGTCGGCGCCGAGCTGTTCGCGATGGCGGCCGCGTGTGCGCGCGCGCGCCGACTGCTGCAGGACGAGCCTGCCGCCGGGGCGCAAGCCATGCGTCTCGCGGACGTCTTCTGCCGCCAGGCGCGCGGTCGGGTGCGGGCGAAATTCCGGGGGCTGTGGCGCAACGAGGATGTGCCGATCTATCAGCTCGCCCAGGACGTGCTGCGCGGCGACTATGCGTGGCTGGAGCGCGGGATGGTGAACGTGAAGTACTAGGCGGATGGGCGGATGGGCGGATGGGCGGATGGACGGATCGGCGGACTTGACGGATGGATGTGCAATAATTTGATACGGGGCGCGTGATTCTGATGACGCGCCCCGTTGCCTTATCCTCTACGTTCTTTGGGCATGATGCCCTACGAACGATTCCACGCCTGGCGGGCCTGTCACGAGCTCGCGGTTGCTACCTATCGATTGACTCAGGGTTTCCCCAAGAGCGAACTGTACGGACTGACCTCCCAGATGCGCCGGGCCGCTTTCTCAGCCGCGGCCAACATCGCCGAAGGGAACGCGAGGTTTCGACGAGTGTTGCGACCGCGCGGGACAGCTCACGATGGGGGTTATACAAAGCTGCTGCCAGAAAGGCGCGGGGGCGCGTGAGGGGATAGTTACACTGGGGCGCACGCTGCCGTAGCACCATCCGCCGACCCGCCGATCCTTCAATCCGTCAATCCGCCGTTGTCACGCCGCCTGATGCGCGATCATGATGCTCTTCAGCCGTTCGGGACTGTCACTCGTGGCGTCGCCGTAGGGGGAGGGATGGCCGGTGTCGTCCGGCACCATATTGAGACAGAGGAACTCGAAGCCCCGCGCGCGGATGCGGTCCGCCGCATGCTGGCTCGCCACCGGCGTCGCGATCGCCGTGCGCTTCCCCCCGAGCTCCGTCACGGCCCGCGCCGACGCCAGCACCTTCCAGGGATAAATCACCTGCCCGTCGACAATGATGATCTGGCGGCCTTCGAAGCGCTTGATCGGCCGTAGCGTGCGATACAGCACGAGGTCGCGCCGCACGCGGGCGCGGGACTCCTCGATCGCCGACTGGAGCTTCTCGACGAGGTTCATGCCCGGCTGGAAGTCAGGGTCCATTTCTGCCGGCGCCGATTCTGCCATGGCGCCGATCGGCGCCAGGTTGGAACCCAATCGGATGTAGGAGGCGATGATCACATCGAACGTCGCCCCCATCGCCCGGGCGGCATTGGCCGCGATCTCGACCCCCTCCGGCGTCACCCCCAGCAGCAGGCACGACACGTATCCCTGGGCGACCAGCAGCTGGCCGAGAGCGGCGCCGGCCGCCGAGCGGGTGGGGTAGAGGCTGGTACGAGGAGGCGTGGGCACGCTGCCAAGATAAGATGATTCGGCATTCCGAACAGAGGAAACCGGTTACCTTATCCCCGGCCCACGCCCCAGGACCCCCATGCCCACCGAATCGCTGACCATCGTCGACAATCGCACCGGCAAGCGCTACGAGATCCCGATTCAGGACGGGGCGGTACGCGCGGCCGACCTCCGTCAGATCAAGACTGACCCCGACGATTTCGGGATGCTGAGCTACGATCCCGCCTATCTCAATACGGCCGCCTGCAAGAGCGCGATCAGCTTCATCGACGGGGACAGGGGGATCCTCCGCTACCGCGGGTACCCGATCGAGGAGCTGGCAGAGCGCAGCACGTTCCTCGAGACGGCCTACCTGCTGCTGCACGGCGAGCTGCCCCGCCCCACGGAGCTCGACCAGTGGGTGTTCAACATCATCCACCACACGATCATCCACGAGAACATCAAGAAATTCATCGACGGCTTCCACCATGACGCCCACCCGATGGGGGTGTTCGTCAGCACGGTCGCGGCGCTGTCGACGTTCTACCCGGAGGCGAAGCACATCGACGACCCGGACGCGCGGCGCAACCAGATCCACCGCCTGATCGCCAAGACTCCGACGCTCGCGGCGTTCGCGCACCGTCACACCATCGGGATGCCCTACGCCTACCCCGACAACGAACTCTCGTACGCCGGCAATTTTCTGAACATGATGTTCAAGGCCACGGAGGTGCAGTACAAGCCGCATCCGGTACTCGAGCGGGCGCTCGACGTGCTGTTCATTCTGCACGCCGACCACGAACAGAATTGCTCCACCAGTGCGATGCGGGCGGTCGGCTCGGCACACGCCGATCCGTACTCGACCATGGCGGCCGCGGCGGCGGCGCTGTACGGGCCGCTGCACGGCGGCGCGAACGAGGAAGTGCTGCGGATGCTGCGCGAGATCGGAGCGAAAAACCGGGTCCCGGCCTACATCGAGCGGGTGAAACGCGGCGAGGTGAAACTGATGGGCTTCGGCCATCGCATCTACAAGAACTACGACCCCCGCGCCCGGATCATCAAGCGGGTCGCCGACGAAGTCTTCGCGGTCACGGGCAAGAATCCGCTCATCGACCTGGCGCTGGAGCTCGAGCGCATCGCGCTCCTGGACGACTACTTCGTCACGCGCAAGCTGTACCCCAACGTGGATTTCTACTCCGGGATCATCTACGAGGCGATGCGTTTCCCGGTGGACATGTTCCCGGTGCTGTTCGCCATCGGGCGCACTCCGGGATGGCTGGCACAGTGGGAGGAGATGTTGCTGGACAAGGAGCAGAAGATCGCCCGACCGAGGCAGTTGTATGTCGGGACGCCGATGCGAGAGTATCTACCGATAGAAAAACGATAAGGCGTATGGAAAAGTCGTAATGGGATGAAACCTACGGAAGAGGCGTAGTGCTGAAAACGCCTTCCTCCTTACGTTGTAGCCCCCTACGCCTTCTCCTTACGCCATCGCCTTAGCGGCGTCGACTCCCTCCACTCCGCCCCCGCACCGTCAGCGACCGGCGTGGCGCAGGCTCGGCGTGTTTCGGCTGCAGCGGCGGCACCGACGGCTCGAAGCCGGGGACGATTTCCCGCGGGAAGATTTGTCCCACCAGCTTCTCGATATCCCCCATCAGCAGCCACTCGTCCGGCGACAGCAGGGTGAGGGCCAGACCCAGCGCGCCGGCCCGGGCCGTGCGGCCCACCCGGTGCACATAGGTTTCGGGATCGTTCGGCACGTCGAAGTTGACCACCATCCGAATCCCGTCGACGTCGATGCCGCGGGCCGCGATGTCGGTCGCCACCAGGATCTCCGCCGTGCCGGCCCGAAACGCATCAAGCGTGCGGGTGCGCTGGCTCTGGGCCTTGTCCCCATGAATCGCGTTCGCCGCGATGCCCGCCCGGCGCAGAAACGTCACCAGCTTGTCCGCACCATATTTGGTGCGGGTGAAGACCAGGGTCTGGCCGACGGGTTTGGCCTGGAGAATCGCGGCCAGGACATCGCGCTTCTTCAGCTTGTCCGCGGCCACGATCACGTGCTCGATCCCTTCAGCGGTCTGGGCCCGCCGGCCAATTTCGACCGAGGCGTGGCCGGACAACGCCCGACGCGCGAGCGCGTCCACTTCCGCCGAGATCGTCGCCGAAAACAGCAACGTCTGCCGTTCGTCGGGGAGGGCGTTCAGGATACGCCGCACGTCCGGGGCGAACCCCATGTCGAGCATCCGGTCGGCCTCGTCGAGGACGAGGATTTCGAGCTTGGAATAATCCACATGGCCGCGCTCCATGTGATCGAGCAAGCGGCCGGGGGTCGCGGCGACGATGTCCACCCCCCGCGCCAACGCTTTCGTCTGGGGCTCCATCCCCACGCCGCCGTAGATCGCCGCGGCGCTCACCGACACGTGGCGCCCGTACGCGCGCGCCATCTGCAGTACCTGCTCGGCGAGCTCACGAGTCGGGACCAAGATCAGCGCACGCAACGTGTGCGGACGTTTTCCTGCGGCCAGCCGCTGCAGCATCGGCAGCAGGTACGCGGCGGTCTTCCCCGTGCCGGTCTGGGCCGAACCGATGAGATCGCGGCCCGCCAGGGCGAGGGGGATGGTTTCCAGCTGAATGGGGGTGGGGTGCTCGTATCCTTCTTCGAATACGGCGCGAACCAGTTCGGGCGCGAGTCCGAGAGCAGCAAACGGCATGTGATTCCTTTCAACTGCGTATGGAAAAAGACGTACGGGGGAACACCGTATGGAGAACAGCGTACGAATCTTCCGTACGCAGTGACCCCCTACGTTTTCTTCCCTACGACTTCTTCTGTGCGAACCTGGGGATGAGCCTACGGATGTGAGGCCCGCTCCTGAGCGGGACCGTCCTTCGGAAGGATGCCAGCTCGCGGTTCTCTTCTACTGCGAGCGGAAGGCTAATCAGGTCCGGAGGTTACGTCAAGGGACGCGCGGCTCCTCCCCCCACCACCACATCGCCGGCAGGGGAAGCTGACGCGGCCACACCTCGTTCAGCGTGTCGCCCTCGTACAGCCGACCGTTCTTCATCACGTAGCGGATCTTCTCCGTATTATGGATGTCGGCCA
>JBOHST010000004.1:0-11098 GCA_050733375.1 Gemmatimonadales bacterium | reverse complement strand
CGCCGATCCCGCACAACGGGTGCCGGCCTCCCAAAAAGCGGCGGGTCTGAGCCATGGCGCGCTACACCGGTCCCGCCTGCAAGCTGTGCCGCCGTGAGGGCACGAAGCTGTTCCTGAAGGGCACGCGCTGCCTCACCGAGAAGTGCGCCATCGAGCGCCGCGCGTACGCGCCCGGACAACACGGCCAGTCGACCGGGCGGCGGCGCAAGGCGTCGGAATACGCGAAGCAACTGCGGGAAAAACAGAAGGTCAAGCGGATCTACGGGCTCTCGGAGCGGCAGTTCCGGAACATCTTCGAGCGCGTGCTGAAGGAGCCGGGTGTGACCGGCGAAGCTCTGCTCGTCGCGCTCGAGAGCCGACTCGACAATCTCGTGTACCGGATGGGGTTCGCGGTGTCGCGGCGCCAGGCGCGCCAGCTGGTGCGGCACCGGCACATCCAGGTGAACGGCCGCACGGTGGATATCCCGTCCTACCGCATCCGTCCCGGCGACGAGGTGAAGGTCGCCGACGCCAGCCGTGAGCAGGTGCAGGTCAAGCTGGCGCTCGAGCAGTTCCAACGGGGACAGCCCGTTTCGTGGATCCAGGTGGACACCGACAAAGCGCAGGGCAAGATGACGGAGCGGCCGACCCGCGACGCCATCCCGATCGCCGCGCAAGAACAGTTAATCGTCGAGCTCTATTCCAAGTGATGACGACACTCGATTTGACGGGACTCGTCCGACCGCACCTGGTCGAAATGACCAAGCGGGAGGACAACCCCAATGCGGCCGAGTTCCGCCTGCAGCCACTGGAACGCGGTTACGGCTACACGCTCGGCAACTCGATCCGCCGGATGTTGTTGTCGTCGCTCCGCGGCGCTGCCGTCTGGGCGTTCCGACTCGACGGTGTGGTCCACGAGCACCAGACGATCTCCGGGGTGGTCGAGGACGTCCACCAGATCATCCAGCGGTTGAAGCAGCTGACCCTGGTGCTCGATCCGGACGTCGATGAAGCGGTGCTCCACATCCGCCGCGACAAGGCCGGCCCGGTCTACGCCCGCGACATCGAGGCGCACGCCGCCGCGGCCATCGTCAACCCCGGCCAGCTCCTGTTCACCCTGCAAGACGATCGTGACGTGGCGGGCGAGCTGTACGTGAACAAGGGACGTGGCTACGTGGAGGCCGAGCAGCATCCGGTGGACCGGACCCTCCCGGTAGACGTGGTGCGGATCGATTCGATCTACAATCCCGTGCGGCGGGCGAACTTTACCGTCGCCGAGACCCGGGTCGGGCAGCGGACCGACTACGACCGCCTGACGATCTCGGTCGAAACCAACGGCACGATCTCTCCCGAGGACGCGGTGGCGTACGCCGCCGCGCTCGCGCAGGAGCATTTCCGCTTCTTCGTGGATTTCGGCAAGGTTCCGATGGTGTCGACGGAAGCACCCGCTCCGGGTGGCGTCGCCGGCGATGGGCTCGCCGGGTCGCTGGCGCGCTCAATCGACGACCTGGGGCTGTCGGTTCGGTCGGTCAATTCGCTGAAGAACTCCAATATCCGGACCCTCGGCGATCTGGTGCAGTACAGCGAGAGCGATCTGCTGAAAGTCAAGAATGTGGGGGAGAAGGCCCTGGGAGAAATCGCCGACTTGTTGCGTCGCGAAGGCCTCAATTTCGCCATGCGCATCGAGGAGGTGGACGGCGCCGTGCGGGTCACCGATCCCGGCGTGGCGCCGGTGGCCCACGCCACGGAGGGTGTGGAGGAGTAATGCGGCATCGCGCCAAGAGCCGGCAGCTGTCGCGCACATCGAGCCACCGCAAGGCGCTGCTCGCGAACCTGGCCACGAGCCTGTTCCGGCACGATCGGATCGAAACCACCGAGGCCAAGGCGAAGGAGCTGCGGCCATACGCGGAGCGACTCATCACGCTGGCTCGTCGCGGCGATTTGCACGCCCGCCGCCTGGTTGAACGGAGAATCAAGGACCGGGACGTGACGCACCGGTTGTTCGCCGAGCTGGGCAAGCGCTTCGCCGCGCGGCCCGGCGGCTACACCCGCATCGTCAAGCTCGGCCACCGGGTCGGCGACGGCGCCGACGTGGCCCGGATCGAATTGCTGAGTGAGTGAGCGGGCGGCGGGTCGCCAAACGCAACGGGGGACCCCGCAGGGTCCCCCGTTTTCTTCATCGGAACGCCCGAGGTCAGGCCGCTTTGGTCACCCGATCCGATTTGATGCAGCGGGTGCAGACGCGCAACCGGCGCGTGGTGCCGTCCACGACCGCGCGTACGCGCTGCAAGTTGGGGTACCAGCGCCGGTTCGTCTTGTTGTTGGCGTGGCTCACGTTGTGGCCCGTCGTCGGACCTTTTCCGCAGATCTCACACACTCGAGCCATGGGCGTCTATCCGGTCAATGAGCGCTTCGCAGCGACCTCCCGCGCGCATCCGCGGCGGGGAAAAGCGCCGGAAACCTAAGCCCGGGGGGCGAGTGGAGCAACCCCGCAAGACGGCCGTGATCACCGGAGTCACCGGTCAGGACGGCTCCTATCTGGCCGAGCTGCTGCTCGACAAGGGGTACGAGGTCGTCGGGGTGGTGCGCCGCACCTCCCATGACTCCTACGAGCGAATCGGGCATCTGCTCGATCGGCTGCACATCGTCCCCGCCGACCTGTTGGATCAACACTCCCTCACGTCCGTCGTGCGGGATGCCGCCCCGCACGAAGTGTATAACCTCGCCGCCCAGAGCTTCGTGCCGACGTCCTGGTCTCAGCCGGTGCTCACGGGGGAGTTCACGGCGCTGGGTGTGACGCGGCTGCTCGAGGCGGTGCGACTCGCGCACCCGAACGCGCGGTTCTATCAGGCCAGCTCCTCGGAGATGTTCGGCAAGGCGGCCGAAACCCCGCAGCGCGAAACCACGCCGTTCTACCCGCGCTCGCCCTACGGCGTCGCGAAGGTGTACGGCCACTGGATCACGGTGAATTACCGCGAATCCTATGGGCTGTACGCCGTGAGCGGCATCCTCTTTAATCACGAGTCGCCGCGGCGCGGGCTCGAATTCGTGACGCGCAAGGTCACGCATGGCGTGGCCCGCATTGTGAAAGGCAAGGCGACGACGCTCCGGCTGGGCAACCTCGAGGCCGGTCGTGACTGGGGGTTTGCCGGCGACTACGTAGAGGCGATGTGGCGCATGCTGCAGCAGCCGACGCCCGAAGACTATGTGATCGGGACCGGAGAGACGCACACGGTGCGCCAGCTGTGCGAGGTCGCCTTCGCGCATGTCGGCCTCGACTGGACCCGGTACGTGACGGTAGACGCCCAGTTCGTGCGGCCCGCCGAAGTGGACGTGCTGTGCGCCGATCCGTCCAAGGCACGCCGCCGACTCGACTGGCAACCCCGGGTGGGGTTCGCCGACCTGGTGCGGATGATGGTGGACGCGGACCTGGCGCGGCTGGGATGAACGTGTTCGTGACGGGAGCGGACGGGTTCGTCGGCTCGTGGCTCGTCCGGCGGCTCGTGGACGAAGGACACGCCGTCACGGGCACCTTTCGACCCGGAGAAGATCACCGCGATCGGCGCTTCGACGCCGCGCTGCGCCAGCGGATCGCGTGGGTGCCGCTCGAGCTCGCCGACGATGATTCGGTGCGCCACGCCGCCGCCGGCCGGTGGGACGCGGTGGTGCATCTGGCCGCGGTGAGCTGGGTGAGCGTGGCGGAACGGAGCCCGGGTCGGGCGTGGAACGAGAACGCTGGTGGAACGGCGCGGTTGACGCGCTCGCTCGGCGATGCGGTGCGCGGCGGCGAGGCCGATCCGCTCGTGCTCGTCGTATCGAGCGTCGAAGTCTATGGTTCGGGCAGCCCAGCACCGCGTCGTGAAGTGGAGTCGCCGGCGCCGGTATCGGCGTACGCGGCGAGCAAGGTCGGTGCCGAAGTGGCCGCGCAGCAGGAATGGCGTCGCACGGGTCTCCGGATCGTGATCGCACGGCCGTCGCCGCACACCGGGCGCGGGCAAAACGAGCGGGCCTTGGTGCCGCGGTACGCTCGCCGCGTGCTTACCGCCCGCCGCGTGCGTGCGCCGGCGATCGCCACCGGATTGCTGGACGGCGTGCGCGACTTCATGCACGTGTCGGATGTCGTGGAGGCATACACGCGACTGCTCACCGCGGGAGTGCCGGGAGAGGTCTACAACGTTTCCTCCGGCGAACCGGTCCGCCTCGAAGACGTGGTCCTGCGGTTGTGCGAGCTCGCCGACTGGAAGCCGATCCTCGAAGTGGATGCCGCCGACATACGCGCGGATGCCGTCCCGCACCTGGTCGGCGACTCCACCAAGCTCCGGTCGGTCACCGGGTGGACGCCGCGACGCACGCTCGACGAAACGCTCCAGGATGTGCTCGATGCCCAAACGGACTGACCTACGTCGCATCCTGCTACTCGGCTCCGGTCCGATCGTCATCGGGCAGGCCGCCGAGTTCGACTACTCCGGGACGCAAGCGGTGAAGGCGCTGAAGGAGGAAGGCTACGAAGTCGTGCTGGTGAATTCGAATCCCGCCACCATCATGACCGATCCGGAGCTGGCCGACCGCACGTATATCGAGCCCGTGACCCCCGAGTGGGTGCGCATGGTGATCGAGCGGGAGCGGCCCGACGCTTTGCTGCCCACCATGGGCGGGCAGACCGCGCTGAACGTCGCGATGGCGTTGGTCCGGGACGGGACGCTCGCCGAGTTCGGCGTCGAGCTGATTGGGGCCTCGGCGCGGTCGATCCAAATGGCCGAGGACCGCGCCGAGTTCGCGGCGGCGATGCGGCGCGTCGGCCTCGCCACGCCGCTCGGCCGCACGGTGGGGTCGCTCGCCGAGGCGTTGGAGGCGGTCGCGGCCACCGCGTATCCAGCGATCATTCGCCCTTCGTTCACCCTCGGCGGAACCGGCGGCGGGGTGGCCTTCAACCGCGCCGAGTTCGAGGAGCACGTGGAGCGAGCACTCGAGCTCTCCCCCGTCCACTCGACGCTCATCGAGCGCAGCGTGCTCGGCTGGAAGGAGTTCGAGCTCGAGGTGATGCGGGACGGTCGCGACAACGTGGTGATCGTCTGCTCGATCGAGAATCTCGACCCGATGGGCGTGCACACCGGCGACTCCATTACCGTGGCCCCCGCCATGACGCTCACCGATCGCGAGTACCAACAGATGCGCGACGCCGCGATCGCCATCATCCGCGAGATCGGCGTGACCGCCGGGGGCTGCAACATCCAGTTCGCCGTCAATCCCGCGGACGGCGAGATGCTGGTGATCGAAATGAATCCGCGCGTGTCGCGCTCGTCCGCGCTCGCCTCCAAGGCCACCGGGTTCCCCATCGCCCGCATCGGGGCAAAACTCGCCGTGGGATACACGCTCGACGAGCTGCCCAACGACATCACGCGGACCACCCCGGCCTCGTTCGAGCCCGTGCTCGACTACGTCGTCGTGAAGGTGCCACGGTTTGCCTTCGAGAAATTCCCGACGGCCGACTACCGTCTCACCACACAGATGAAATCCGTGGGCGAGGCAATGGCGATCGGCCGCACGTTCAAAGAGGCGTTCCAAAAGGGACTGCGGGCGCTGGAAGCAGGACGCTCGGGATGGGTCACGGGTCAGACCCTGGCCGACGACCGGGTGACCAGTGACACTGCGGAGGACCTGCGGGTGACGCTGCGCACGCCGACGCCCGAACGGATCTTCCAGGTGAAGCGGGCCCTCGCGGCCGGCCTCGCGGTGGACACCATCGCCGAGGCGACCGGCATTGATCCCTGGTTTCTGTTCCAGCTCGAAGAGCTGCTCGAGGCCGAGCGCTGGTTCGCCCAGCTGCCCGACGTGGGGGCGGCGGAGCTGCGCCGCATGAAGCGCATGGGGTTCAGCGACGCGCAGCTGGCGACGCTGCGGCACACCACCGAGACCGCCATCCGCGAGCGTCGCTGGGCGCTGGGCGTGCACCCGGCGTACAAAACCGTGGACACCTGCGCCGGTGAATTTCCATCCGCCACGCCCTATCTCTATTCGTCCTACGACGAGGAAAACGAGTCGGCGCCGTTCAGGGAACGGGGGATCGTGATTCTGGGCAGCGGACCGAACCGCATCGGGCAGGGCGTCGAATTCGACTATTGCTGCGTGCGCGCCGGGCTCGCGTTTCGGGATCTCGGGTTCAAGACCATCATGATCAACTCCAACCCCGAGACGGTGTCCACCGACTTCGACATCTCCGACAAGCTGTACTTCGAGCCGCTCACGTTCGAGGACGTGATCGAGATCGTCCGGTTGGAGCGCCCTCGCGGTGTGGTGGTCCAGCTCGGCGGCCAGACGCCGCTGCGCCTGACGACCGCACTCGACGCGGCGGGTGTGCCGATTCTCGGGACCTCACCCGACGCGATCGATATCGCCGAGGACCGCCAGCGCTTCGAAGCCCTGGCCCGCCGGCTCGGCGTCAACACACCAGCCAACGGCACCGCGCGGTCGGTAGACGAGGCGGTGCGCGTCGCCGAGCACATCGGCTACCCCGTCCTGATCCGGCCGTCCTACGTGCTGGGGGGGCGGGCGATGGAGATCGTGTATGACGCGGCGTCGCTGCGCGAGTTTTTCGAACGGGCCGCGCGGGTAGCGCCCGACCACCCCGTCCTCATCGATCGGTTCCTGGAGGACGCCTTCGAGGCCGATGTGGACGCGATCGCCGACGGCCGGCGGTGCGTGATTGGCGGGGTGATGCAGCACATCGAGGACGCCGGGGTGCACTCCGGTGATTCGGCCTGCGTCCTACCCCCCTACCTGATCGGCGACAGCCAGGTGGAGGAGATGCGCCGTCACACCCTCGCATTCGCGGCCGGCTTGGGCGTGGTGGGGCTGATCAACGTCCAGTTCGCCATTATGGGCGGCGTGGTGTACGTGCTCGAAGTGAATCCCCGGGCTTCGCGGACGATCCCGTTCGTGAGCAAGGCCACGGGGGTCCCGCTCGCCAAGCTGGCGGCCGCGGTCATGGTGGGCCATACCCTGGACGCGTTAGGCCTCGCCGACGAGCTTCCGGTCCCTGGCGTGGCCGTGAAGGAGGCGGTATTCCCCTTCACCAAACTGCCCAACGTAGATACCGTTTTGGGCCCGGAGATGCGGTCCACCGGGGAGGCGATGGGCTTCGCCGACAGTTTTGGAATGGCCTTCGCCAAGGCGCAGATCGCGGCCGATGGCGGCCTGCCGCTCGAGGGCGCGGTGTTCGTCACCGTGAACGACTCCGACAAACCGACCGTCGTCCCGATCGTGCGTCGGTTTCACGAGCTCGGCTTCCGGATCCTGGCCACCGACGGCACGCAGCGTTACCTGCGCGCCCGCGGCATCCCGGCGGAGCGGGTGGCCAAGGTGCACGAAGGGCGGCCGAACGCCATCGATCTGCTGGTGTCGGGAGAGATTCAGCTGTTGATCAATACGCCCCTGGGGAAGTTCACCCAGCAGGACGACTACGCCATCCGGCGCGCCGCGCTGGTGCATCGGGTGCCGTACACGACGACGATGTCTGCGGCCAGCGCCGCGTGCGATGCGATCATCGCGCTGCGCAGCCGCCGAGGAAGCGTGAGGAGCTTACAGGAATGGCACGAAAAAACAATCGTCGCAAGCCGGCTGCCGGCCGCGGACAGCGCCCCGGAGCCAAGTCGCGTCCCGCACCCCGCGACCGGGTAGCCAAGCGCCCGGCGAAGGCGCCCACGCAGTCGAAGGCGACGGGGAAGCCCGCGCCCAAGCCCGCCACCGGCGCCCCCAAGGCGCCCCCGGCCGTGCCCAAGGTCAAGTTCCATGGACGCATGCTCGAGCACGAGCCGTTGGCCCGCTACACGACGTGGCGAATCGGCGGGCCGGCCCGGTATGTCCTCCTGCCCGGGGATGTCGAGGACGTGGCGCGCGGATTCGACATGGCGCGCGAGCGCGGTCTCCCCTGGCTCGTGCTCGGCCTCGGCTCGAACGTGCTGGTGAAGGACGGCGGTTTCCCGGGCATGGTGATTCGGATGGGGAAGGGACTCGACAAGTTCGAAATGAAGGGCGCCATCGCGATCGTCGGAGCGGGCATGGCGACGCCGATCCTGGCGCGGCGCACCGCGGAAGCCGGGTTCAGCGGCGTCGAGCGGTTCGTGGGCATTCCGGGAACAGTTGGCGGCGGCATCTACATGAACGCCGGCTGTCACGGCGCGGAGTTCGCCGAGATCGTGACTGAGGTGACCGTGATGGACCCGAAGGGCAGGGTCCGCACGATCCCCCGCAAGCAGATCTCCTACAAGTATCGCGGATCGAACCTGGGCGAAGTGGTGGTGCTCGAATCGAAGCTCAGCCTCGGCGAGGAAGCGCCCGCCAAGCTGAAGGAGCTGCAGGCCAAGTTGTTCCGCTGGCGCAAAGCCGGCACGCCATTTGACCAGGCCTGCGCCGGGTCCACGTTCAAGAATCCTGGGGGCAACAAGACGGCGGGAATGCTGATCGACGAAGCGGGCCTGAAAGGGTTCCGCATGGGCCCGGTGCAGGTCTCGCCGCAGCACGCCAACTACTTTGTCAACGCCGGGACCGCCAGCGCTGCCGACGTGCTCAAGCTGATCGACCACGTCAAGCGAACCGTCGCCAAGAAGACCGGCGTCGAGCTCGAGCTCGAGATCAAGGTGGTCGGGGTCTAGTGGCCGACTACTTCGTCCATCAGTCGAGTTTCGTCGACGAGGGCGCCCAGATCGGCAACGGAACCAAGGTCTGGCACTTTTCGCACGTGATGCCTGGTGCCGTGATCGGCGAACGCTGCAATCTGGGTCAGAACGTCGTGGTAATGCCCCGCACGCGCATCGGCGACAACGTCAAGATCCAGAACAATGTGTCGATCTACGAAGGGGTCGAGCTCGAAAACGACGTGTTCTGCGGCCCCTCGTGCGTCTTCACGAACGTGATGAACCCGCGCAGCCACGTGTCACGCAAACACCAGTACCAGAAGACCCTGGTGCGGCGTGGCAGCTCCATCGGAGCCAACTCCACTATCGTCTGCGGGGTCACGCTGGGCGAGTACAGCTTCATTGGCGCGGGGGCGGTGGTTACCACCGACGTCCTCCCCTATGCGCTCATGGTCGGCGTGCCGGCCCGACGCGTCGGGTGGATGTGTCAGTGCGGCGAGCGTCTCAAACTGGACGCCGGCCGTGCCCACTGCGCCGCTTGCGGCAGCAATTATGAGGAATCCGGCGGCTCGCTGCGCCCAATTGCTTGACCCGCCTCGCCTGTGTAAATTGTTGCCTCTTCTGCGGATAGAGTTTACGTGAACGTGCCGTTGCTGGACCTCGTGGGCCAATACCAGGCCATCAAGGACGAGGTCCTTCCCGCCCTGCAGGCGGTCATCGAATCGCAGCAGTTCATCATGGGACCGTCCATCGCCCAGCTCGAGGCGAGGCTGGCGGAGCTGTCGCACGCCCGATATGGGATCGGGTGCGCCAGCGGCACCGACGCGCTGCTGCTGCCGCTCAAGGCGCTCAACCTGAAGCCCGGCGACGAGGTCATTACGACCCCGTTCACCTTCTTCGCAAGCGCGGGGGCGATCCACAACGCCGGTGGTCGACCGGTGTTCGTGGACATCGACGCTCAGACGTACAATGTCGATCCGGCCGCGGTGGAGGCGGCGATCACGCCGCGCACCCGCGCCATCGTACCGGTGCACCTGTACGGCCAGATGGTCGAGCTGGAGCGGTTCCTGGCGATCGCGCAGCGCCGCGGTATCGCGATCATCGAAGACGCGTGCCAGGCGATCGGCGCGCGCCGCTCGATCGACGGCGTGTGGCGCATGGCGGGCGAGCTCGGCTGGGTAACCGGCTATTCGTTCTTCCCGAGCAAGAATCTCGGTGCGTGGGGTGACGCCGGGATGATGGTCACGTCCGACGAAGCGGCCGCCGAGCGCCTGCGCAAGCTGCGACTGCACGGCGGGGCGAAGCAGTACCATCACGATGAAGTCGGGACCAATTCGCGGCTGGACACGCTGCAGGCCGCCGTGTTGCTCGCCAAGCTGCCGCATCTCGCCGGGTGGTCAGCCAAGCGGCGTGAGCACGCGGCCTACTACACCCAGGCGTTCGCCGGGCTGGAAGCGGTCCACGCACCTGTCGTCGCGCCGGGGAACGAGCACATCTTTCATCAGTACACGTTGCGGGTCGAACGACGCGACGCGCTTCAGGCTCATCTCAAAGCGCAGGGCATCGGCAGCGCGATCTATTACCCGATCCCGCTACATCGCCAACCGTGTTTCGCGCACCTGGTCTACGCGGCGGGCAGCATGCCGCACGCCGAACGGGCGTCCCAAGAGGTACTCTCGCTGCCGATTTACCCGGAGCTGACGCGCTCGCAGCTCGACTACGTGGTCGACGCGATTCGCGGGTTCTACCGGTGAGTCGGCTGCGGCTCGGCGTCATTGGCGCCGGGACGTGGGGGAGGAATCACGTCCGCACCGTGGCGGGGTTGGCGGACGGCGAGTTGACCGCGGTGTGCGACACGCGGGAGTCGGTGCGGCAAGCGGTGGCGCGCCAGTACCCCGGTGCGTTCGTCACGGGCGACGCCGATGCGCTGCTGGAACGCGTGGAGGCGGTGGTGATCGCTTCCCCCGCCGCGACGCACGCGGACTACGCGCGACGGGCCATTGCGCACGGGACGCCGTGCCTGGTGGAGAAGCCATTCGCACTGCGTGTGGCGGACGCCGAGGGCGTCGCCGAGGCGGCCGTGGCCCGGAATGTGCCTGTGCTCGTCGGCCACCTGTTGGTGTTTCATCCGGCGGTAGATGCGCTGCGCGCGCTGATCGCCGGCGGCGAGCTGGGGCGGGTGCTGTACATGTACGGCTTGCGCGTCAATCTGGGGCAGGTTCGCGCCGACGAGAACGCCCTCTGGAGCTTCGGCCCGCACGACGTGTCCGTGGCGCTGCATTTGTTGGGCGAAACGCCCGTGCGGGTGACGGCACATGGCTCGTGCTATCTCCAGCCCGGCGTGGAAGATGTGGTGTTCCTGCACATGGCGTTCGCGAGCGGGACGGTGGCGCACATCCAGCTGTCCTGGCTCGACCCCCACAAGGAACGGAAGCTGACCGTGGTCGGTGACAAGAAAATGGTGGTCTTCGACGATATGGAGCCGC
>JBOHST010000003.1:0-3553 GCA_050733375.1 Gemmatimonadales bacterium | reverse complement strand
GAACAGCAGGGTATACAGGCCGTACCGTTCCGCCCCAAGCCCCAGGGCGATATACGGAGTCGTGACAAACAGGACTACGCCTGAGAGGATCTGCCCGCCGAGGATGAGACCCGTCTGCGAAACGATTCTCGGGCGCCGTCTTCCCGTCACTTCGGCGCCCCCAACGTCACACTAGAACCTTGCCCGCACGCCCGCCGCGAAATAGAACAGCGAGGCTACATGACCGTTGGCATGTGAGCTGGTCCACTCGAACTGTTGCCGATTCCCCACCCGGAATTCCCCCACGACCTTCGGCGTGAACGTCACGTCGACGCCCGCGCCGCCCAGGAAGAAGAAACTCGCGTTCCAGATTCCCTGGAACGCCGTTCCCGACCGCGCGCGATACATCCCGCCGCCGAACTCCACTACCGGCCGAACTTTATTGTTGGGCATGAACGCGTATTGAGCCCGCACTGACACCTCTATAAGCGACACCGCCACCGACGTCCCCACCCTGTCGGCCTTCATCCCGCCCAACCCGATCTGTCCTACCAGGGCGAGTCCCGAAGACCACTCGAGTCCGCCGTACACCTCCGCGAGGAATCCCAGCTTCCCTGCGAACGTCGTGTCACCCTGAAAGTCGAAGCTGTACGTCATCAGGTTGAGCCGCCCGCCCGCCGTCCACGCCTTCCACCCCGGGGCGTACGCCACGCCGGGCTGCTCCACCTGCCCCGGCGAGATCGCCAACACCGTTTCCCTGAGACCCACCAGCACCCACTGCCGCGTCCCGGACATGCGGATCTGGATCGTCGTCTGCCCGCGCTGCCGCGGCTGGAGCCGCACCACCACCTGACTCGCCCACATTGCGGTCTCCGAGAGGTCTGACGCGGACGCCACGTTCGGCGAACGCCAGGATGGTGCCGCGATATGCCCATAGCTCGCGCAGTGCTTGGCCCAACCTCGGCCGGCCGCCCGCGACCAGCTCCAGCTCGATCGGTGTCGATGTCACGACGGCCTACTCATACCGACGCGCGTTGGGGCGGTCTACCGCCACACCCGCGCAAACACCACCCCGAGATCGATCTCGAACGCCTGAGCCTCGGCGACAGGACGCCACACCAGTCGCTCGGTGAGCACTTCGGGCGCCTCGTCGCCCGGCCGCCACCGTTCCACTCGGCGCAACTCGGGATCCACCACCCAGTACTCGGGGACCCCCTCCTCCTGATATAGCCGCCGCTTCTGCAGCCGGTCGGTGCGCTTGCTCGAGTAGGAGACCACCTCGATGGCCAGCGACGGCGGCCCGAGCAGCCGCTCGGGGATGAGCTGATGGGCCCGGTCCGCCAGCACCACCAGGACATCCGGCTGCACGGCGCTGTCCTCGGTCAGCTCCACCTCGAATGGAGCCACCGTGACCCGGCCGAGACCGGTCCGGTCCAGGTATTCCCGCAACAGAGTCGCCAGCTCGAGGACGGCTTGTTGATGACGCCACCCCGGGGCCGGGGTCACGAACAGCTCGCCCCGGATGACCTCGTAGCGCACCCGATGGTCGGGGAACTGCCGGATTTCCTCCGCCGTGTAGCGCGGCACCAGCGCAGCCATGGCCATAAGATGCGTCCCTCGCGTCTGGGCAGGCAAGCCACCATCGGGCCAACCTACGCCCCACGCCCCGGGCGGCGTCATCGAAATCACGCATGCAGGGCGGAATAGGAGTGCGGAGTGCGGATTTCGCCGCCCTTCAGAGCGCACCGCGCACGCGCCGAACTGCGCGACCGCCAGGAAGTGCTTTAGCGGCTTCAAGCCGACGGAACGAGGGACGGAACGGAGGTGATCCGTGGGCTGAAGCCCCGGCTCGGCGCCCTGCGGGCGGCACGTCCTGAAGGACAAGGGGGGGCGGAGTGATTAGGTCGCGTCGGGCATGTCGCCGCTCGACCTTTCATTTCGATTCCGCAATCCGCAATCGCCAACACAATCGGGCGAAGGGAGGGGGGGAGGGTCTACCGCCACACTCGCGCAAACACCGCCTCGAGATCGATCTCGAACGCCTCAGCCTCGGCGCCAGGACGCCACACCAGACGCTCGGTGAGCACTTCGGGCACCTCGTCGCCAGGCGTCCAGCGCTCGACCCGCCGCGCCTCGACGTCCACGACCCAATACTCTGGGACGCCTTCCTCCTGATACAGCCGCCGCTTCTGGAGCCGATCGGTCCGCTTGCTCGAGTAGGAGACGACCTCGACGGCGACCGAAGGGGCCCCGAGCAGACGCTCGGGGATCAGCCGGGAGCGCCGGTCGGCGAGCACCACCAGCACGTCCGGCTGCACCGCGCTGTCGGCGGTCAGCTCCACCTCGAACGGGGCGATGACGACTTCGCCGAGGCCGGTATGCTCCAGGTAGGACCTCAGCAGGGTCGCGATCTCGAGCACAGCCCGCTGATGCCGCAGCCCCGGCGCCGGGGTCACGAACAGCTCGCCCCGGATGACCTCGTAGCGCACCCGATGGTCGGGGAACTGCCGGATTTCCTCCGCGGTGTAGCGCGGCACAAGCACAGCCATAGCCATAAGATGCGTCCCTCGCGGTTGGGTGGGCAAGGCGCCATCGGGCCAACTTACGCCCCACGCCCCGGGTGGCGTCATCGAAATCACGCATGCAGGGCGGAATAGGAGTGCGGAGTGCGGATTTCGCCGCCCTTCAGAGCGCACCGCGCACGCACCGAACTGCGCGACCGCCAGGAAGTGCTTTAGCGGCTTCAAGCCGACGGAACGAGGGACGGATTGCCGAGGAAGAAAGTGGCCGTGGATCAGCCCCGTGACCGTGGGCTGAAGCCCCGGCTCGGCGCTCGGCCTTCGTCTCCGCGAGCCGCTGCTCCAACCTCGTCTCGGACTGGGTCACACGCTGCTCGAGCTTCGCGTCGAAGCGGGCGAAGTTGAGTCTCGTTCAGCTCGCGCAGCTCGGCGCGATATGTGTCGTCGACCCCGTTGAACCAGTTCACCAGCTCCTCGACCAGGTCGTGTCCGAACTTGTCGTAGAACCGCTGCGATAGCTTCACCGTGTGTGGCACGCCTCACCCCTCGGGACGAATGGCGACCACACGGTAATAGTACGCTCGGCGGGGGTGAGGAGCCAAGTATCGCGAGCGGGATCGAAAAGACTCGGAGGGAAAGCTCGTTGGAGTGCGGAGTGCGGAGTGCGAGGTTCAACCTTCCATTTCAATTCCGCAATAGCTCCGGGTTTCCCGCGCGGTGTAGCGCGGCGCCCCTGACCCCTGCTTCAACGCAACCGGACCACCGCGAGCACCAGCCCCACGGTCGTCGCCGCCTGGCCGATCCAAAAGACGAACATCCAGCGCACGAGCTTCGATTCGAGGCCCGCCATGCGCTGCTCGAGCTTCGATTCGAGGCCCGCCATTCGCTGCTCGAGCTTCGACTCGAACTGAGCCAGACGCTGCTCGAGCTTTGCGTCGGAACGAGCGAAGTTGGCTTCGTTCAGCTCGCGCAGATCGGTCCGATATGTCGTGTCCATCTGGTTTAACCAGTTGACCAACTCGTCCACCAGGTCGTGACCCAACCGCTGATAGAAC
>JBOHST010000002.1:0-7630 GCA_050733375.1 Gemmatimonadales bacterium | reverse complement strand
TGGTGCTGTCCAGACCGGCGCCGCGCGTGAGATCGTCCTTCGCGCGGTCAAAATCGCGCAGCGAGAGATGACGATGACCACGCCAGCGATACAATACGGCGTGGTCCGGCGCGATCGTCAGTCCCCGCGTGAATGTCGCGATCGCTTCGCGGTAGCGGCGAGCGCCGGATTGGGCGAGGCCCAGTTGGATGATCCGCTCCACGTTGCGTGGATCGGCCGCGAGGGCGCTCTCGGCGCGTGCGATCGGGCCCGTGTCGGGTTGCGAGCGATACTCGACGCCCGCGGCCGAGCGGTACTGTACCGATTGACCACCGGCGGGGGCCGCCGTGACCGCAGCCACCGCGACGACCAGACTCCAGGCTCGAGACATCGCGACGCTCCTCAACCTTGGGATCCCCTTCCGGCCGCGTTCCTCGCGGGTGCGAGCGGGCCCAGCGACCGCGGCGGCCCGATGCGCCGAGCCTCGATTCGCAGCCAATCGGTCACCCAGGTCCGGCCGTTGTCGGTGGAACGGTCGCCGGCCCAGGAAAATCGATCCGGCCGGATGTCGTAGTACTTGATCCGCCACCGCGACGGCTCCGGGGTGCCGACGCTGAACTGTTGCTCGATGTGCACCTCGGCACCGACGCGACGCCCGGTGCCCATATTCTGCAACCCCGCGCCCCCCTCTGTCGAGACGAGCTCCCACTGACCGAGGTTGGCGTTGTAGGCCCGCAATGTGTTCGTCACATAGTAGGTCTCACCGCTGTCCCCCACGACCCGGTACTCATCCAGGATGTGCGCTCCCTCGGCTAGCCGAAAGGCGCTCCAAAACCCCCGGAAGTTCCCGTATTGGCGACTCACCGCGGTAAACTCCCAATCGCCCAACAGGTAGTCGAAATCTCCTTTGTGCGCATCGTAGTCTGCCAGCAGCTGCTCGGCGATGCGCTGGACCGGGGCTTGCGCGGACAACGGCAGACCGATCGCCACCGCTGAGGCCACCAGAGTCATCCTGATCAGAGATAGCTGAGCCACGGGTCCTTCCTCCTCGCCTTGAGATCGGCGAACCAGCGACACGGGAAAAACAACAGCACGATGGCCACCGCCCAGACGACGTACAGCAGCCCGAGGCTCCAGGTGTACCCCTCGGGTGCGGGCGGATTGCCCATCGGATGATTGGTGAAGAGCCAGGGGCTCACCGCTCCCAGGCGGATCTGCGACACCACCAATGCCAGCGCGTGGATCAATGGGATGTGGAGCACATAGTAGAAGAACGGCACCCGGCCGAACACGGTGATCCAGCGGACCAGCGCGCCGCGCACCCGATCCGCCCACGGGATCAGCGTGATCGTGGGGCCCAGGGTCATCAGCAGGAAGTTGAGCGACGCCGGGTATTTGGTGGTGTTCAGGAACGCGAGCAGCGCCGGCATGGGCGGCGGATCGTTCGGATCCGCTGCGGCGGTGCTCCACGGCCGCGGATCGCCGTACAGGTTGAATCCACGCAGCAGCAGGAACAACGCGGTCGCGCCGAGGCCGACCGCTAGGCACGCGCGGTTGCGACGCGACGGCTCCATCGTCAGGATGCTCCCGAAGCCGTAGCCCGCCGCCATGACGCCGATCCACGGCACGATGCTGTACAGCACGACCAGGTTGGGACCGCCATCCCCGAGTTGGATCGGGCCGGCGTAGAGCCCGACGTACATGACCTTCCAGAGGGCGCTGACGGCGTCGCCGCCGGGCATGGGGATGAGGTTGTGGGCCGCGATGACGACGAGGCCGATCGCCCCCACGGTTGCCAGCGGCAGTCGCACCAATCCCGCCATCAGAATCATGCACCAGCCGATGACCCAGATGACGCCGGCCAGCAGGTAGCTCCCGAAGTCCAGGTTGAAGGTCCACGCCACACGGATGACGGTGAGCTCGAGCAACACGAGCCAGGCGCCGCGCGTGAGCAGGAAGCGAGACAAATCGCGGTGGGTGCGGCCATACAAGAACGCGCTCGTTCCCGCGAAGAAAATGAACGCGGGAGCGCAGAAATGTGTCACCCAGCGGGTGAAGAAGATGCCCGGAGAGGGACCCCCGGCCGGGAGGCCGGAATAAACGCGCACGTGGTCGATCGCCATCAACACCATCACCGCGCCGCGGATCAGGTCGATGGAGGCGATGCGGGACGTGGTGTGGTCGGGACGCGCGCTCATCGCCCCCGAACGTGGGCCGAGCGACTCGCCCCGTCAAACCGCGCGCGGTGAGCGGTGTGGATCCCGCAGCTAACGGCGGGTGGGCCGAAGCCGCGCCCTGATCCGGGCCAGGCGGCGGCGGCTGACGGGCAGCTCGGTGCCGTCGCGCAGCATCACGATCGCCTCGCCGCCGGCATCATCCGTCTTCAGCTCCCGCACGTGATCCAGCCGCACGATGGCCGAGCGATGCACCCTCGCAAAGCGCGCCGGATCGAGCTGCGACTCGAACGCGGCCAACGACTGCCGCACGCGGTAGCGGTTGGCGCCGGCGTGAATCGCGGCGTGATCATCCTGAGCCTCGATCCAGTCGATCTCGCCGTCGTCGAGCAGCAATTCACCGGCGCCGGTCTGGATCGCGATCCGGCTGCGCCCGCGTGTCCGCATGCGCTCCAGCACGCGCGAAATGGTCACGCGGAACCGGGCTTCGGACAGCGGCTTCACGAGATAGTCGAGCGCCTGCGCCTCGAACGCCTGCACGGCGAATTCGTCATGGGCCGTGACGAACACGGTGACGGGCATCCGTTCCACACCATGGATCCGTGTCACGCCGATCCCGTCGAGGCCGGGCATCTGGATGTCGAGAAACACCAGGTCGGGCTTGAGGCTCGCCAGGGCCCGCACTGCCTCCGGTCCGTCGCGGCACTCACCCACGACCACGATGTCGGGATAGGTCGCCAACAGTTGGCGGATACCGCGACGGGCCAGCGGCTCGTCGTCCACGATCAGGGCTCGAATCTCACCCACGCGCACCCTCCAGCTCGCGATAGGGGATGCGCACGGTCACCCGGGCGCCACCTTCCGGGATCTGCACCAATTCCAGACGCCCGCGGGCGCCGTAAAGTGTGGCGAGCCGCTCCCGCGTGGTGCCCAGCCCCACGCCCTCGGTCGGTTCGATCGGGCCGGGGCCGTCGTCGATCACCGCTAGGACCAGCTCGTCCCCCGCTCGCCGCGCTTCGACGCGCAGCAGCGTGGCCGTCAACCGCCTCGCGAGGCCATGCCGCAGCGCGTTCTCGACCAACGGCTGCAGCAAGAATTCCGGTACCGCGGCGCCGAGCACGTCTTGATCCACAGCGAACTCGGGCCGCAGCCGATCGGAGAAACGGACTTGCTCAATGCCCAGGTATTGGCGCACGAAGTCCAGCTCGTCGGCCAGGGTGACCTCTTGCGGACGATCGGCGCGCATGACGCGGCGCAACATATCGCCCAGCTGCTCCAACATCCGGGTCGCCGTCGCGGTATCCCGATCCCGGACGATGACGGTGATCGCGTTGAGGCTGTTGAGCAGGAAGTGGGGTTGCAGCTGCATGCGCAGCGCGCCCATCCGCGCTTCGGCGAGCTGCGCCGAGAGGCGGGCGGCCTGCGTCTCCCGCTCGCGCGCTTCGAAAAAATAGAAGGTGGCGTGCTCCACTCCCAGCACGGCGAAGTACACGGCGACGCCGAAAGGCAGGGAGGTGAGGAACCACCCCAGCACCCCTCCGCCATACGGCGTCGAGTGAAACAGCGCCCAACTGAGCAGGATGCCTCCCCCTGCCCATGCCGCGCACAGCACGATGGAGGCGGCGAGATGCAGCGGCACGCGTCGCGCGATCGCGCCCTTGGTGAGCGGATAGCGGCGCGCGCACCAGAAGACCGCCGGGGTGAGAATGGCGTAAATCAACCAATCGCCCCCTTCCCAGAAAAGGACGCGCCAGGTGGGGCGCTCGCCACCTTCCACCAACCCTCGCGCGTATTCCTTCAACACCGACAGGGTCGCCGGACCGAGCCAGGCGGCGGAGACGAATGCCCAGACGGGAGGTTGGCGGCGGTTGACAGGGCTCATGACCGAAAACTTATCACGCGTGGTTTGACAGCGGTGGTTCGGCTTGTTTCTATTTCGGCACGCACCTATCAGGAGGCAACATGCGTGCATCGTGGACGCTGATCACGCTGGCTTCGCCTGCCGCGCCCGTCGGTGCCCAGCAGCAGCCGCCGCAGGATACCGCGGGAATTTGGGACATCCTGAATCTTCCTTAAACGGTGGAAGAGGGCCGCCGCGCGGGAATCCCCTCGGGCTCGATCGTGGGAGTACTCGATTCACTGCGGCGACGCCCACGGCCTGACGCGCGCGGGCCTCGAATCACTGATGTACGCGATCGCGGCCGACTCAGTGAAGTCCGCCGCGTACGCCGCCGCGCGACCCTGACGGGCGGGTCCCCGCGCGCATCGGACTGGGGAGCGGGGGGGCGGGCGAACCTAGTGACGCGGTCAGGGACCGCCCGCGTACGCTGCGCCAGGACTCCGCGTCGTTCAACCAGAGATGAAGGGCGGCGTACGCGCGCCAGGGACGCCACTGTTCAGCTCGGGCGCGGAGCGTGCTCGGGCTCGAGGCCCCCACCGCGCGCTGCAGCGCCCGATCGGCGGCGGGGAACGCATCCGGCCAGTGCAGCGCGCGCATCACGATCGTGGTTGCGAGCCGGTCACCCACGCCGTCGATCTCCATCAACGCTCGACGCGTCGCGGCGACATCGCTACCTGGCTCGAGCCGCAGATACCCCGTGGTGATGGCGCGCGCCACGGACGTAATGGCGTCGGCGCAGCGGTGCGGGACCCCGAGCGCCGTGAGACGCGACGCGCCCACCTCGGCCACGCGCTCCGCGCTCGGTGCGAGCCGGGTGAGCGCGGCGACCCCCGTGTCCAGCGGTTCGCCGAGGGCCCACACCACTCGCCGCGCGTGATCGCGGTATCCCGCCCCCGATCGGGCGGAAGCGGTGAGCAGCACGCGCAAGGCGACCTCGAAACCGTCGAGCGCTCCGGGAACGCGCACGCCACGCCGCCGAGCGACGAGGGTGCCGAGTCCACCCTGCTCGAGGTGGGCATCGACCACCGCTGGTTCCGCGTCGAGGTCGAAGAGCTGCCGGAGGCGCGCGAGCAGCGGCATGAGCACCGGCAGGAGCGTGGCCGAGACCTCGACGTTCAGATGCGCCTTCCCCGCCGCCCCCTCCGCGAACACAACCCCGCTCCGTCCCTCGAGACGAACGGTGCGCCCGTACCGTCCACCCTCCACCGACTCCACCCCTGGCAGCGCGTCGCGCCGCAGGAGCGTGATGAGCTCGTTCCAGGCAAGCGGCGGGCGGTAGGCGAGAGTCAGGCGCACGCGCTCAGTCGCGGGATCCGCCGGCCGCGCCTGCGGCGCGCGCAGGTCGCGGACCAATTCGTTCGAGCGCGGCGCCCGCCGCAGGGCGCTCGGGCTGAGCCGGTAGCGTTCGCGAAACACCGAGTTGAAGCGGCGCAAGCTCTGGAAGCCGCTGGCGAAGGCGATGCATGTGACCGACAGTGAGGTGTCGGCGAGGAGCCGTTTGGCGAGCAGCAGGCGATGTGTCTGCGCGAGCTCCACCGGTGAGACGCCCACTTCGCGCTCCAACGCACGCCGGAGGTGGCGCTCGCTCACGCCGAGCTCGCGCGCGAGGTCGGCCACCGCGTGGCCATTGAGCGCGCCGGCGCCGATGCGATGCGCCGCTATGCGCGCGAGGCGCGGCACGGCATCGATCACGGCAAGTCCCGGGGCGAGCTCTGGCCGGCAGCGCAGACAGGGTCGGAAACCGGCCCGCTCGGCGGACGCGGCGGAATCGAAAAACCGCCGGTGGTCGGCGTGCGCGAGTCGCGACGGGCACACCGGTCGGCAGTAGACGCCCGTTGTGGTGATGCCCACGTAAAAGAGGCCATCGAAGCGCGCGTCGCGCGCGCCGAGCGCGCGGGCGCAGACGTCGGGGTGGAGCACCGTGGGGTGGGGCATCGCGCTGTGCACAACGGGAATCTAGTGCGGCTCGTGGGGCTTCCATCTCGCCGGTTTCGGACCCGTAATTTCCGCCCCGAGCAGACACCGCGGCCGTCGGAGTGTGCGTTGAGCACCCCCGACGGCCGCGGGACGCAGGACCAGGCTATGGGTTTGCCGCGATCGGCGTGGCCACAAAGGTGCGAATCTCGCCCGTACTGACATCGCGCACCCTGCCCGTGATCTGCCCGGCATCGTTGATGTCCTGGGCGGAGAGGAGAACATTCGGCGCAATACTGACGAGATCGTTGAGGTTCGTCAGCGCCCCGTCTTGCCAGAGGAAGGCACGCGCGCCGCTGGGGCCGCCGAAGGACACACCCACCACCTGCCCCTGCGAATTGAGGGCGAAGGCTTGGCTGAAGAGGTCTCCGGGAAGCGTCTTGAGGTCCTGGGCGGTGTCAGCGCCATTGATCCAGAGGAAGGCGCGGGAGATGAAGTCGCCGACTTCGTCGCCAGGCTCGTCCGGGTTGGAGAACCCGGCGACATCCCCGTGAACGTTGATGTCCATGGGCGTGTGCCAGCTCGTCCCTCCCAGATTGGGGATCTCGGTCGCCTTGCCGTTGTTGTCCCACAGCACGGCGTGACGGGCGCTGTAGCGTCCGACCGCCTGGTCGCAATCCCCCGAGATGCCGACTACCTGTCCTCGGTCGTTGATCGCCGTGGCGGCCGAGGTCGAGTCGCCCGGGAACGGCGCGAGCTCTCGTGCCTTGACCTTGCCGTTGCTTCCATCTTTCGGGTCCCAGATCACCGCGCGGAATTGGAGGACCTGGGCGGAAGTGGGGGAGCACGTGGGATCATGCACGGGCGTCTCCGCCCACCCAACAACCTTGCCGTAGTTATTGACGCCGGCGGCGAAACCGTGGTGGCCGCCGAGCGTGGGTAGCTCCCGCATCACGCCGTTCTGCCACACGAACCCGCGGCAGATCAGGTTCGTGAGCCCTCCCGGGAGAAACGCCCCCGCCTCGCAGCTCCAATCCTCGTTCAGCGGGTCGATCTCGGCAGTTTGGGAGATGCCGACGACTATGCCATAGTTGTTCAGCCCGGGCCACGGCACGGTGCTGTTCGGCCCGCCGAGCGTGAGCAGGTCGACAATCGATCCATCGCGCCACAGGACGGCGTGCCGGGTCCCATCCTGCTTGTTGGACCAGCCTGCTACCCATCCCACGTCGTTGATGGCCATGCCCCGGCTCTGTGTTCCACCGAGCGACGTGAGCTGGACGACATCGTACTGCGGGTTCGCCGTCAGCTGCGCGATCGGCTCGAGCGGTTGGGTCGCCGGTGTGTCGTTGCTACAGCCGCACACGGCGACGATCAGGATCGCGGACGAGATGTATCGCATGGACTCCTCCTGAGGTGGAAGCCGACGAAGCGGATCGTGATCCGCTCCTTGGTGTCGGCCCACCATAGCGTGCCGGTCGCCTGTGCGCGTGCCGCATTCGGACGTGTAATCAGCGGCCGGCATCGGTCGCCGAATCCGGACCTGGAATCCCGATGCACATGTCGCGCGGCGGAGTCTTGCTGCTGCTCAGGGAGGATGAGGAGGAGATGTGATCGCACTACCAGCTGCACTGCGCTGAGCACCAATCAGAACGGCGAACAGCTG
>JBOHST010000001.1:0-5871 GCA_050733375.1 Gemmatimonadales bacterium | reverse complement strand
GCGCCTGCGATTAGGCCCAAAGCGTCGTTTGGCAGAGCCCGGAACCGCAATGTCTCGCTCACCGCTCCACCTCCTGCGGCAACCGAGGCGCCGTCACGCTGTCCGCATCCGCGTCGGTCTTGAGAATCCGCGGCGTGAGGAAGAGGTACAGCTCCGTTTCGCTGTTCCGCCGGCTGGCGCTGCCAAACAACCCGCCGATGAGTGGCAGGCTCGACAAGAGCGGCACCCCACCCTGCGTCACATCACGCTGGTGATCGCGCAGACCGCCCAGAAGAATCGTCTGCCCATCCTTCACCAAGACCTGTGTCGCGGCCTCCCGCGTGGAGATCACCGGCGCGTCGAATGCGACTTCATTCGTCGCCTGATTGACTTCCTGCTGGATGAGGAGTGTTACGTAGCCGTCCTGATTGATCGTAGGCCGCACGGTGAGCCGCGTGCCGACGTCGCGGTACTGGATCACCTGATCGCGGCTCGGCGTGTCGGTCGGGAGGGAGCGGCTCACCTGCACAAATGGCCGCTGCGATCCGACGAGAAACCGGGCCTCCGTGTTGTTGGACGCCAACAGCACCGGCCGCGACACGATCTCGACGTCGCCACGGCTCGCGGCCGCCGTCAGGGTGGCGTCGATCTGCGCGTGGCCGAGGTTCATCAGGCGGATGACGAGATCCCCGAGCCCGGCCCCGGTCACTGTGGCGTCTGCCGTCCCGTCGCCCTTGTCGACACTCTGAGGCGGCACGAACAGGCTCATCCCGAACGCGAAGCTGCGATCGCGCCGCGCCTCGACGATCAGCACCTCGATCAGCACCTGGAGCGGCCGGATATCGAGCTGGTCAATGGCTTCCTTGAGGACGTCGTAGTCCGTCTGCGACGCCCGGATCAAGAGCGCATTGGTCAGCTCGTCGGGGACGATGGTGACCGAGCCTGAGAGGGCGGATTGGCGGATGGTGGGAGTAGCGGATTGTGCGGCGACCGCGGGAGTCGCTCCCTGAGCGGGAACGACGTTCCGGCGCAGCTCATCCGAGAGCGTCCCGGTCGAGAGCCCCGCGCTTCCCGAGAACTCCCCGCCACCGCCGAACAGCTGGTTCACCGTGGCGGCGATGTCGGCCGCGCGGGCGTGCTTCAGGCGGATCACGAACAGCCGCACCGTCCCTGTGTCCCGCTGCCCACTGCCGGCGGCCGAAGCGGAGACCGCCGGGTCCAGTGTCCTGGATTCGACCCGGAAGAACGTCGAATCCTCGGCGAACTGGAGGTTTTGCGACTCGACGAGCCCCTTGAGCAGTCCGGCGATGGAAGACCGAGGCAACGGCGCCGGGGTCTCGAGCGATACCCGCACCGCCGGGATACTCCCGACGAGCACAGGCTTGGGGAGGTAGCGCCCCACGGCCTGCACGACCGCCCGCAGATCGGCCTCCACGAACCGAATCGACACGCTGTCGTTCACGACGCGGACCGTGGTGGTGTCTTGGGCGGATAGCCGGGTGGTCAGATGGGGGAATAGCAACATCGCCGCAAGCAGACAACGATCCGCCCTCATCGCCATGGCTCCCTGACTGTGAGCGTCCACACTGTGTCCATTCCCGCGATGCGCACGTTGTGCGTTCCAATAGACTTCACCCTGAGGCCCGCGACGACGTCGCCCACCCGGACGACCCGCGATCCCTCGACCCCGGGAAAGCCCTCGATCACGGCACTGGGCGCTGCTCCCGAGACGATGCCCACCAGGGCGAGCTGGGGCTTCGGAGGCGCGTCGGTCGGTGCAGCCATCGCCCCGGGCACCGGGTCGTACACGCGTTCGGCTGGACGACGGCCGGCGCGGAACAAGTCCCCGGAAACGACGACCCGGATCATGGAGTCGGCCGGGTAGGGAAGAACGGACGGATCGAGTGCTTCGCGCTGGGGGGGCGACAGGGCGACGCCGCCGTGGATCGGGGTGATCGCGGCCCACCCGATGGTCGTCAGCCCTCCCGCCAGGAACACCCAGGCCGCCATGCGCGCCGCGGGCCACGGCTTCACGGCGTCGCTCGCGGCAGATAGAAACCCGTGACGTCCATCTCGACGCGCAACACCTCCCCAGTTCCCGGTCGTGACCAGGGGTCGGTGGCCGAGACGGCGAGCGCCGTTACGGAAAGCAGGGGCGCGCCTCTCTCGATCGCGCGCAGCAGACGCGCGGCGCCGGCAACGTCACCCTCGAGCTCGGCGTGAACGCTCACCCGGCTGAAGACGCCGGCCGTGGAATCGGGGAGTGGGTCGAGACGCAGCACCTTGAGCGCGTGCCGATTCGCGGCGTGCGAAACCATGCCCGACAGGCTGGCCGCGGCTTCAGCGGCCGAATGGCCGTCCACCAGTGTAGGAGCGAGGCCGACGATGCCCCGAAGGACTCCGCTCAGGGAGTCCTGCGTCGCGGGTGACGCCGCGAGGAGGGCTCGGCTGCGCGCCGCGACGTCGGCCTGCGCAATCGCGCGCTGGTGCAACCACGCGACCCCGCGGACCGCCGCGGGCGCGCCGCGCAACACGATCAGCGCGCCGAGGATGGCCGCGGTGCCAAGCTGGATGGCCCGGGCGTCCCGCGGCGTCATCGGTCCTCCAGCCGGGCGACGACCGCAAACCGGTCTAGCTCACGGTTTCCCACCACGGTCTCACGGGTCACGGGTCCCTCGAACCGCACGTCCCGCAGCTGACGCAGCCGCTCGAGCTGGGCCAGCACCCGCGCGGCACTGGCCGAGTATCCGGCGAGGCGCATGATGCCGTCCGGCCCCACGCGAAACGTCACGAGGAACGTGGAATCGTCGAGCACCAGGGTGACCTCGGCGAGCAATGGGAGGCGGCGAGAGCGAGCGCGCTGTGCCAACGCGATGGTCGCGAGCGTCGCCTGACCGAGGTTCAGCTCGCGCCGCAACGCCAGCGCGCTGTCGACGGCGGTCCGCGTGGCGGCCAGATATTGCGTGGCGTTGTGCAACGTCCCCACGAGCCGGCCGAAATAGACGACCCCGGCCACGAGCCACAGGGTCGTCGCGAGCGCCGCGAGCAGCGCCAGCCGACGCCGGACATCCCGCATCCGGGTCGCCCGCGCGTCGCTCGGCAGCAGCTCGAGTCGCAGCCGCCCGACCGCCGCGCCGTACGCCGGCGCGTAGTGGTTGGCTTCCTCCCCCAGCGCCGCGAGCGGTGGCGCCAACTCTGGGAGGTGCACCGACGTCCCATGCTCAGCGTCTCCTGCAACCAACCGGCTGCGCCACGTTCCTTCCGGCCGTACGGACAGGACCTCGCTCGTGCCGCCGTTCGAGAACGCGATCTCTCCTTCTGGCGGAACGGAGGCGAGCGCGAGCGGCAGCACGTCGGCGGCAGGGCCCAGCCCATCGACCGTGAGCCCGGCTTGAGCACAGCCGTCGAGCAGGGCACGCACCAACGGCTCAGCCGTGGCGGCGGCCCAGAGCGCTTTGCCTGGAACGGCCGGAACGACCATGGCGTCGGTCGCGAGCGCGGACCCGTTCTTGCGAAACAGCCGCGGCGCCTCGAGCGCCACCCAGCGGCGGGCGGCCCCGGGCTTGATCGGCGGCGCAGGATGGACGCTGCGCAGCTGCACGACGTCGCGCTCGAGCGCGATGCGGGCCCGCCGCACCGGGCGACCGGACTCACCGGCGAGGCGCGCGACGACTTCCGCAAGCTCCGTGAGATTGGCATACACGGCCTGGCCCGCCCACTCGATTCCGTTCTGCTGGAGCAGAACGGCGCGAACGTTCGAGGAGCTCACAGAGAGGCCGAGGACGGCTCGGCGTCCGATCCCTACCACATCCGCCTCCCGACCACCGCCAACCGCTCGGGAAGTGGCACCACCACAAGCTCGATCGTCGCACGCGGGGCAAGCTCCTCGATCCACCCCTCGGCGCGGAGCACGAGCTGCGGGGCGGTGAATGTCACCAGCCGGGCGAGATCGGCGTAGCGGTTCATGAGCGCCGCCCGGCCGGGTGGCGACAGTTCGGCGGCGAGCTCGTCGAGGCTCGCGACCGGCCGCCCGACGCGGCGACGATAGAGGATCCGGTCCACCGCTTCCGGGGTCAGCCCGGGCAGGGCACGCAGCACGGCTCCAAGCGCCGCGGAAAGATTCACCGACCCCGGACCGATGACCGTCCCCACCCTCGCTGCCACGGAATCGAAGTCGGGAAGCTCGACCACTTGAGCGAGGTCCTCGAACGGCGCCTGGCGGCGGTGCTCGAGTACGGCGCGCACGAACGCTTCGCTCAGGCCGAGCGCCTGAAGCATGTCACGGTCAGCGGTATTGAAGTTGACCCTCGCTGTCGGATCCAGGACGTTCCACCCGCAGTGGAGCCCGCGGCCGAGGTCGATGGTCGCGGTATCGGGCAGCCGTTGCTGGGCCCACCGCGCCTGGACGATCGCGAGACATGCTTCGGCTGCCCAGCGTCCGCGCGCCAGGACGATGCGGTTGGCGGACGCCTGATTGCCCAGTCGAGTGGACGCCATCGAGAGGCCGACGATGGCGCTGAGTGCGGTGATGAGCCACAGGACGGTGAGGAGGGCGAAGCCGCCCCGATCCCTGCCCTGAAGGGCGGGCTCGGCGATCACACGCGTCCTTAAGGACGCCTGCCAGCCGAGCCCGGGCTTTAGCCCTGGGAAAAAGGCGAGGGAAGCCGCCCACCTGCTCATCCCCGTGGCCCCAGAATCAAGAGCAGCGTATCCACCGTCCCCGCCGCGCGGGCGATCCGCATCCTCACCGCCAGAGGCGCCGAAACCGGTGATATCCATTCGCGCACGAAGGCCGCCCGTTCGCCTGGCATGGCATCCAGGCCTTGGTCTGAAGGCAGTGCACCCGGATCCAGCAGGTAGTCGAACCGGACCCCTTTCACGCCGTCGGACAGCACTACCGAGTCTCCGGCCCCGACATCGGCCACGAGGCGGCTATCACGCATTTCGATGCCGATGCGGCGTCGCACGAGCCAGCCCTCTCGAGTGAGCTGCCAGCTGCCGAACTCCACGCGGTCCGCCTGACCCCCGAACGCGACGCCCGCTTCACCCACGACCAGCGACCCGAAAGCCTCAGCGAGCCAGCGTCGCGCGTTGGATTCCTTATCCAGCGCCTGTCGCGCTTCCGCAAGGCGGCGAGTGCCGTCCGCGACTCCAGTGAACAGCCGGTGCGCAAACAGGACCAGGAGCGAACCCAGGCTCAGGGCCAGAACGACTTCGATGAGGGTGAAACCGCGCAACTCGAGTGGCCGACGCCACCGGTCACGGCGCACGAGGAGGCTCCTGCCGATAGACGACCGTCACGAGGTCCTCGACGCCTCGAGTGCCCTGCCGCCGGATCGACAACCGATACAACGTCTGCTCCGGACGCTCGACCTCAATGGCATACGGACCGATGACCCGAATGCCGATGCGGCGGTCGAGGTCCTCGCGGGCGAGCAGCGTAAGCGCGGCGAGCAGGCGCTCTTCATCGGCCAGCTCGCGCTCCCGCGCCCGGGCGGCGGCCACGGCGCGCGTTCCGCCCGCCACGAGCTCCACAAAACCCAGCCCCGCGACGCCGAAGATCAAGACCGCCGCGAGCACCTCGAGCAGGGCGACACCACGCTCACGGGGTCCCAAGCGAAGCTCCGGTGAGGGGATCCAGTCCCGGCCCGATGGCGCGGCCGTCGGGAAGGAAAAGGACGTGCGTTGTGCGTTGTGCGTTGTTCGATCCGGTGTCCGGGAGGGCGACGTTTACGATGGCCAGGCGTCCGGTCCGAATTGCCGCGGCACGCGCATCCGCCAGCTGCCGCTTGGTCGCTGCCGATGAGGGCTCGCGCAGGCCCGCCACCGCTAGCCCGCTCACACCAAGGATCAGCCCGAACAGGGCGAGAGCCACAACCACCTCGAGGATCG